>NZ_JBEZBN010000010.1:0-139247 GCF_040647115.1 Streptomyces sp. NPDC044571 | reverse complement strand
GGCCGGGGGAGGGGATCCCGCGGCCGGGCCTGCCGTACGGGGCGCCCGGTTCAGGCCGGCGGACCGGCCTCGGCGGCGGCTCCGTTGAGCGCGGCCAGGTCGCTCTTGCGTACCCGGATCACGATCAGCGCGGTGGCCAGGGCGAGCCCGGCCATGGCCACGGCCGCCGTGAAGGCGGTGGAGATGCCCTGGGTCAGGACGAGGTCGCCCCAGGGGTCGGGCAGCCGTCCGGTCTGCTTGAAGGCCGCCAACTGATCCGGATCCGCGTGCTCCAGGAAGGCCGGTACCTGCTGGTGCGCCTCGTTGCGGCTCGACGTGCCGAAGACGGTGACCAGGATCGACAGCCCGAGCGAGCCGCCTACCTGCTGGCTGGCGTTGAGCAGCCCGGAGGCCGCGCCGGCTTCCCGCTGGGCCACTCCGGAGACGGCGGTGAGGGTCAGGGTCACGAAGTTCAGGCCCATGCCGAAGCCGAACAGCAGCATCGGCCCGAGGACTCCGGAGACGTAGGAGCTGTCGGTCCGGATGAGGGTCAGCCAGGCGAGGCCGACGCCGGTGAGCGCGGATCCGGCCACCATGAAGGGCTTGGGGCCGAGCCGCGGCAGGAAGCGCTGCGAGAGGCCGGCGGCGGTGATGATCGCCGCGGTTACCGGCAGGAAGCCGAGTCCCGACTGGATCGGCGAGAAGCCGAGCACGTTCTGCACGAACTGGACGATGAAGAAGAACATGCCGAACATCGCGGCGGCCAGGCCGAGCATGATCAGGTACGTTCCGGCCCGGTTGCGGTCGGCGAACATCCGCAGCGGGATGATCGGCTCGTGGGCCCGTGCCTCGATGGACACGAACAGCGCGAGCAGGACGACGGCCGCGGCGAACGAGACGAGGGTGAGCCCGTCGCGCCAGCCGTCCTCCGAGGCGCGGATGAACCCGTAGACCAGGGAGGCCATGCCTCCGGTGGAGGTGAGGGCGCCGGCGATGTCGAACCGGCCCGGGTGGCGCTCGGACTCGGTGATGTACAGCGGGGTGAGCACGGCGATCAGCAGGCCGATCGGCACGTTGACGAAGAGCACCCAGCGCCAGTCGAGCCATTCGGTCAGCATGCCGCCGGCCAGCAGGCCGATCGCGCCGCCGCCCGCGGAGACGGCGGCGAACACCCCGAAGGCACGGTTGCGGGCGGGCCCTTCGGCGAAGGTCGTGGTGATCAGGGCCAGCGAGGTCGGCGACGCGATCGCGCCGCCGACCCCCTGGAGGGCGCGGGCGGCCAGCAGCTGCCAGGGCTCCTGGGCGAAGCCGCCGAGCAGGGAGGCCAGGGTGAAGAGCAGGATGCCGGTGAGGAAGACCCGGCGGCGCCCGAGGATGTCGCCGGCCCGGCCCCCGAGCAGGAGCAGGCCTCCGAAGGCGAGCGTGTACGCGCTGATCACCCAGGAGAGGTCGGTGGTCGAGAAGGACAGCGCGGTCTGGATGTGCGGGAGTGCGATGTTCACGATCGTCGCGTCGAGGACGACCATGAGCTGACACGCGGCGATGACGGCGAGCGCCACGCCGGGGCGCCCTTCCCGGCGGGCGGCGCCCGGTATTCGGGACGGGGCGAGTGGAGAGCTTTTCACCGTGGTACCCCCCATAGTGAAATAGTGAACGCATCCGTTCACTGGGGGCTCCACGGTAGGAGACCGCAGTTAGTGAACGCAACCGTTCACTAAGGCTGAAAATGCGTGCGAGCGGCGCCGGGGCCGGTCGGAGGTAGGGGTGATGGTGGGTTCGCGCTGGTCGGTCACGCCAACGGGGCGCAGACGGGGTCCGGAACTCGAACGGGCCATCCTCGACGCCGCCTTGGAGCAGTTGAGCACCGTTGGCTGGAACGCGCTCACCATGGAGGGGGTCGCGGCGGCCGCCCACACCGGCAAGGCCGCCCTCTACCGGCGCTGGCCCTCGAAGGCGGACCTCGTGGCCGAGGTGCTGCGGACCGGGCTGCCGCCGGTCGGGGTGATACCCGACCTCGGATCGATCCGGGACGACCTCTTCCGGTTGTGTGTGCGGATGCGTGATGTGATGGAGTCCCGGGCAGGTCAGGCCCTGCGAGCAGTCCTTCACGAATGCGACCACGCCCATGCGGACCGCTTCCATGACGTGATCCGGGCAGGCCTTCACGAGCCCGCCCACAGGCTGATCGGCGAGCTCGTCCGGCGCGGCATCGCGCGGGGGGACGTCCGCTCGGACGCGACGGGTCCGCTTGTGGTCGACGTGATTCCGGCGATGCTGATGTACCGCGCGAAGGTGTGCGGGAGCGAATGGGCCGATCCGGACATCGCGGAATTGATCGACCAGGTGATGGTCCCGCTGCTCAGGGCGTGAGGCGTCGGGCGGACTGCGCCCGGGCCGGGGTGTGCAGGCGGCGCGGGGCGGCGTAACCTTGCTGGCGCCATGCCGTACGAAGCACCCACCCACACCGTCGAGCGCTCGATCCGCGCAACCACCGGCGCCAAGATCATCGCCGGGGTCGACGAAGTCGGACGCGGGGCCTGGGCCGGTCCGGTCACCGTGTGTGCGGCGATCACCGGTCTGCGCCGGCCGCCCGAAGGGCTGACCGACTCCAAGCTCCTCACCCACAAGCGACGCGACGCGCTCCTCGACGTCCTGGAGAAGTGGGTCACCGCCTACGCCCTGGGCCACGCCTCCCCGGAGGAGATCGACCAACTCGGGATGACCGCCGCACTGAGGCTCGCCGCGGAGCGCGCCCTGGGGGCGCTGCCGGTACGGCCCGACGCGGTGATACTCGACGGCAAGCACGACTACCTCGGCCGCCCCTGGCAGGTCCGTACGGTGATCAAGGGCGACCAGTCCTGCGTCGCGGTCGCGGCGGCCTCGGTGATCGCCAAGGTCAGGCGCGACCGGATGATGGCCCAACTCGGTGAACTCGGCGGCGGTTTCGAGGACTTCGCCTTCGCCGACAACGCCGGCTATCCCTCGCCGGTGCACCGGGCGGCGCTGGAGGAGCGGGGGCCCACGCCCTACCACCGGCTCTCCTGGGCCTACCTCGACGCGCTGCCCCGCTGGCGCCACTTGAAGAAGGTGCGCCGCAGCGAGGAAGCGTTGGAGCTGGAAAACGGAGGCCAACTCGGCTTCGATTTCTGATCGCACCCACGTGCCACCCGCCGGTACGTTTCGTACCGGTGTTTGATAGACATCAACTCATGCCTCTCACCCCCGAGGAGCCTCAGATTCACGAGAGTGCCCAGGGTCCCCGCGTCACCCCGGCCGCGAGCCGCACCGCGCAGACCCCCCGCCCCGTACCTGGTCCGCGTCCCGCCGCAGTTCCGCGGCCCGGGCGCCCCGGTCCCGCCCGGCCCGCACCGCCCGCGCAGCGCGCGCCGCAGGCCGCCACCCCGGGACCCGCTTCCGCAGCCACGACCGCACCGTCCGTCTCGGCGGCGGTGCCGCAGATCCAGCTGATCCCGGCCTCCGCCGAGGGTGCGCTGGACGCGGCCGAAGAGGCCGTCGACCTGCTGCTCGACACCGGGCGCGCGCCCGGTGACATCCTGGTGCTCACCACCGGCGACCCGCACCCGTGGGCCGCCCACGAACTGTCCTTCGGCGAGGCCGCGTACTGGGCCCAGCACGATGCCCGGGACGACGTCTTCTACGCGGATGCGGTGCAGGTCAAGCGCGCCGCCGGCCGTCCGGTCGTGGTCTTCGCGGCGAACGGTGGACCGGTCGAGGCGACAGCCACCGCACTGCCGGTCGCACTCGCCCGAGCGGGCGCGCTGCTCATCGTGTGCGGGGATCCCCAGCAGATCAACAGCGTGCTGGGCGCGGGCGTCTGACACCCCGTGACCCGGCGCGAGCACGGGACGGGGCATGGGGTGGGGCCGGCCGGGAGCCGGCCCCGCTGATGTCCCGGGCCGGACCGTCAGCGCGCCCGGGGTCAGCGTGCGGCGGTATGGCGAAGGGCCTCGCTCGCGCCGCCGCCGGTCCGCAGGGTCAGCGGGGCGAACTCGGCTCCGGCGTCGCCGAGCCGTCCGGGCCGCGAGTCCGAGCTCGGATGCCGGCCGCCCCGGCCTTCGCCGAGCACCTGCCAGCCGCCGCGGGTCAGCGTGATGTACGCGCCGCAGCGGAGTCCGTGCAGGGTGCAGGCGTCCCGCAGCCCCCACATCCAGGCGCCGTCCTCCTCGGTCCAGCGTTCGTCGCCCTCACGGCAGTACATCAGCACTGCCGTCCGTACCGGGGTACGGCGCCGCAGGTCGTGCGGGAGGACCCGGCGCAGCCGCGCCAGGAGGGCGTTGCGGTAGTCCCAGCCGTCGGCCGAGGCCGACCGCTGCACGAAGGAGGCGCTGGCGACGAGTCGCTCCTCCGGGCCGAGGACGGCGATCACCGCGGTGGAGGGCTCGGGGCTGTGCCGGGAGTGCAGCCCGCTGACGATCTCGCGGGGATTGCGCAGCAGCGGTATGCCGGCCGCCGTCCACTCGGCGGGTTCCAGCAGTCTGCCGTGTCGGCTTCTGCCACCGGCGGCCATGGTCAGTGACGTCGAGGGCGGGGCGAATCCGAAGGTCACGGTCCTCCCTTCGGGTACACGCCCGCGGACGGGCACAGCTGGAGTGCGGGCACGCCGCGGCAGGGCTCAGGAGAGCGCCGTCGAGCCGAGCGGGAGCACCCCAATTCTCGCGTGGCCCGAGAGCATGCGGCAACGAGCAATTGGCGCCGCCGACCGGAATTCGCCGGTATGCCGTTCATATCCTTGCCCCGCCACGCCGCTGACGACTCCTCGGCTACCCCTGGAGTGCCAGCACCAGCGGAAACACGCCCTCTGCTCCGGCCTTCCGCAGCAGCCGGGCGGCCACCGCGAGGGTCCATCCGCTCTCCGCGCGGTCGTCCACGAGGAAGACCGGGCCCTGCGCCCGGGCCAGTGCCTCCGCCAGCGCCGGAGGGACGGCCAGTGCCTGGTGGAGTCCACGCACCCGCTGGGCGCTGTTCGAGGAGGGCAGCCCGAACTCCGGGACCTGGTCCGTGTACGCGACCGAACCGAACAGCGGGATCCGCCCGACCTCGGCGATCCGCGCCGCGAGCGAGCCGACCAGCTGGGGACGGCTGCGCGAAGGCAGGCAGACCACACCCACCGGCCGGGCCGGTGCGTCCGGTGCCCCCGAGGCCCAACCGCCCGGTCCGCGCGCCCAGTCGGCGAGCACGGCCACCACGGCCTGCGCCACGTCGTCCGGCACCGGCTGATCCGGAGCATGGGGGTCGAGCATCGGCCGCAGCCGATTGCCCCAGCCGATGTCGGAGAGCCGGCCCAGCGCCCGCCCGGTTGCGGCCTGTTCTCCTGCGGGGATACGGCCTTTGAGGTCCACCCCGACGGCGGCGAGGCCGGTCGGCCACATCTTGCGCGGCTCCAGCTCGACGCCCGGCCGGCTCAGCTCGCCGCGGGCGGTGTCCAGCGCCGCGTCCGAGACCCCCGCAGTGAAGCGGGCGCCGGCGCAGTTGTCGCAGCGGCCGCAGGGCGCCGCCTCCTCGTCGTCCAACTGGCGGCGCAGGAACTCCATCCGGCAGCCGGTGGTCGCCGCGTAGTCGCGCATCGCCTGCTGCTCGGCGGCGCGCTGACGGGCCACCCAGGCGTAGCGCTCGGTGTCGTACACCCAGGGCTCGCCCGTCGAGGTCCAGCCGCCCTTGACCCTGTGCACGGCGCCGTCCACGTCGAGGACCTTGAGCATGGTCTCCAGCCTGGTGCGCCGCAGGTCGACCAGCGGCTCCATCGCAGGCAGCGACAGCGGTCGGCCCGCATGCGCCAGGACGTCCAGGGTGCGGCGCACCTGCTCCTCGGGCGGGAAGGCCACCGAGGCGAAGTACTGCCAGATCGCCTCGTCCTCACGGCCCGGCAGCAGCAGGACCTCCGCGTGCTCCACGCCGCGGCCGGCGCGGCCGACCTGCTGGTAGTAGGCGATGGGGGAGGAGGGCGAGCCCAAGTGCACCACGAAGCCCAGGTCCGGCTTGTCGAAGCCCATCCCGAGGGCCGAGGTGGCCACCAGCGCCTTGACCCGGTTGGCCTGGAGATCCTCCTCCGCCTGCTGGCGCTCCGCGTTCTCCGTCTTGCCGGTGTACGAGGACACGGTGTGCCCGCGGTGGCGCAGGTAGGTGGTGACCTCCTCGGCGGCGGCCACCGTCAGGGTGTAGATGATCCCGGAACCCGGAAGTTCCCCCAGGTGGTCGGCGAGCCAGGCGAGCCGGTGGGCCGCGTCGGGCAGGGTCAGCACCGCGAGGCTGAGGCTCTCGCGGTCCAGCGGGCCGCGCAGCACCAGCGCGTCCGTGCCGGCTCCGGTGCCCAGCTGCTCGGCGACGTCCGCGGTCACCCGGGCGTTCGCCGTGGCGGTCGTGGCCAGCACCGGAACGCCGGGCGGCAGATCGGCCAGCATCGTGCGCAGCCGCCGGTAGTCGGGGCGGAAGTCGTGGCCCCAGTCGGAGATGCAGTGGGCCTCGTCCACGACGAGCAGGCCGGTCACAGCGGAGAGCTTGGGCAGTACCTGATCGCGGAAGTCGGGGTTGTTGAGCCGCTCCGGGCTCACCAGCAGGACGTCGACCTCGCCCGCCGCGACCTCGTCCTGGATGGTCTCCCACTCCTCGGGGTTGGCCGAGTTGATGGTGCGGGCGTGGATGCCGGCGCGGGCGGCCGCCTCCACCTGATTGCGCATCAGCGCGAGCAGCGGCGAGACGATGACCGTGGGGCCGGCGCCGCTCGCCCGCAGCAGCGAGGTGGCGACGAAGTACACCGCGGACTTGCCCCAGCCGGTGCGCTGGACCACCAAGGCGCGCCGCTTGTGCGCGACGAGGGCCTCGATCGCCCGCCACTGGTCCTCGCGCAGTCGGGCGGCGCCCGTGGGGTCGCCCACGAGACGGGCCAGTACGGAGTCGGCCGAGGACCTCAGGTCTGCGTTCATGCCCCCATGCAACCCGATGCCTGTGACATCGCGCCAATGGCCGTCCAAATCTGTGGATGTTGAACAGTCAACACTTATCCACAGGGGTTTCCGGATCGGACCGTGCACGGGACCGTCGAGCCATGACGAAGAACCACGAACCGCGCACCCCGTCCGACCGGCCCTCCATCAGCCCGTCCGGGCCGTCCGGCCGGGCCGGCTCCACCACCGATCCGCAGATCACCCTGCGCAGCCCGGCCGAGCTGGCCGACGCGCTGCCCTACATGCTCGGCTTCCATCCCACCGACTCCCTCGTCATGGTCGCCGTGCACGGCGAGGGCGGGCGCTTCGGCGGCCGGCTCCGCGTCGGCATCCCCACCGCCCCCGCGGAATGGGAGGACACCGCCCGTCAGGCCGCCGAGTGCCTGGTGCGGGGCAGCGAGCGGCGCGCGGGCAAGCCCGACGGGATCGTCGTCTTCCTCTGCCAGGACCCGGCCGGCGGCGAGAGCGGCCAGCGGGTGATGACCCGGCTGAGGCCGCTCGCCCAGCGCATCCGGCTCGCCTGCGGGGCGCTCGACGTGCCCGTACTGGAGGCGCTCTGCCTCTCCGGCGGGCGGTACTGGTCGTACTGCTGCCCCGACGAGCGCTGCTGCCCGGCGGAGGGCAGGCCGCTGGCCGCGACCGGAACCTCCGTCATGGCGGCCACCGCGACCTTCGCCGGCCTGCGGGTCCGCGGCTCGCTGCGCGAGATCGAAGGCCGCCTGGCCCCCCTGTGCGGGCCGGTCGCCGCCGAAATGGAACGGGCCCTGGACCGGGCGGCCGCCGCCCTCGTGCCGAAGATCCTCGACGGGGCGACCCGCCAGGAGGTCGGCGCGGAGACGGTCACACTGGCCCGCACCCTGATGCAGCGGATGACCCTCGCGCCGCCCGTGGAGGCAGGCCCCCGGGCCGACGAGTGGGACGACGCCCTGCTCGGGCACGATGAGGCCGCCTCGCTGATCCTCGGACTCCAGGACCGGGAGATCCGGGACATCGCCGCCGAATGGATGGAGGACGAGGAGGCCGCCCCCGCCCTGCGCCTGTGGCGCGCCCTGGCCCGGCGCTGCGTCGGTGCCTACGGGGAGCACGCGGCCGCCCCGCTCACCCTCGCCGGATGGGTCTCCTGGTCCACCGGGGACGAGCCGACCGCCCGGATCGCCCTCGGGATGGCCCTGGAGGCCGATGCCGAATACCGCTTCGCCCAGCTCCTCCACCACGCCTGCAACGAAGGCATCGATCCGGAAGGGCTGCGGGCCTGCCTGCGCGAGGAGCGGCGGCGCAGGGAACCCCGCCGCAAGCGGGCCGCCGCCACCCGGCCGCCGGGCCACAGGGGTCGGCAGGGGCGCCGCGCGTCCCGCCGCACCGCGGGGAGCGAGCAGTGAGCCGGGGCCGGGCCGGGGCCGTGTGCCGGATCCTCGCGGACGCCACCCTGCGACGGCCGCTCCACCGGTGCTCCGCGCTCCGGCTGTGCCCGCGGCTTGCTCCACCGGGGGGCCGGGGGCTCCCCCGCACCGTGACCCGGGCGGGGGCGGGGGCGTTCCCCTGGAGGAGGGCGGTGGGGCCCCGTCCGCTCCGCCGCCCGGCGAAACCCACCGGAGCGAAGACAGCCCGAACGCACACAGCCCAGACAAGGCGACCCATGGCTCACCCCGTACCGCCCGCCCGCAGGCCCGAGTTGCCGCCGGTGCACGGCGCCGTCATCTGCGTCGCCGCGCCCTGCCTTGTCATCTCGCCCGAGCACGGCCAGCTCACGGGCCGGGGAATCGACGGGATCTACCGCTCGGGGCGCCGGCTGCTGTCGCGCTGCGTGCTGCGCGTCGGCGGGCGGGATCCCGTCGCCGTCCAGGGGCGCAGCCTCGGCGCGGACCGGGCCGCCTTCACCGCGACCGTCCGCACGGGAGCCGAAACGGGCCCCGATCCCGACATCGGGGTGGAGCGGGTCCGGCACGCTGACGGGACCGAGCGGATCACCCTGCGCAGTTTCACCACCCGTCCGGTACGGCTTCCTGTGGAGGTGTCGCTCGGCACCGACCTGGCCGAGCTGGCAGCGGTGGCCGCGGGCCGCTCGGGGCCGGAGCTGCCGGCCGGGGTCCACGCCGCAGGGCTGCGCTGGAGCACCGGGGAGGCCCAGGCCGTGGTCGCCGCCGAGCCCGCCCCGGACGACGCGCTCGCCTCGGCGGGGCTGCTGCGCTGGCAGCTGGAGCTCGGGCCCGGCGAGTCCCGCACCATCGAGCTGCGGACCAGCCAGGCCCGGGCCGGGCGGGCTCCGGCCGGCCAGGTGGCGAATCCGCTGGCGGACGCCCGCGCCGAGGGGGACGACCCGCGGGCCGAGGCATGGTTCCGGTCCAGCGTCGCGGACCTCGGAGCGCTGCTGCTGCGCGACCGGGACGAACCGGCCGACGCTTTCGCCGCGGCGGGGGTGCCGTGGCGGCTCGGACTGGCTCCGGCCGAATCCCTGTGGGCCGCCAGGATGGCGCTGCCGCTCGGGACCGGGCTGGCCGCGGCCACCCTGCGCACCCTGGCCCGGACCCAGACCGGAGGCAGCGGCCCCGACGCGGGCAGGATCCCGGGGCCGCTGCGCGGAGGGGGCCCGCACCTCCCGCCGGGGTGCACCGGCACGGAGGCGACCCTCGCCTTCCCGGCGGTGCTCGCCGAGGCCCGGCGCTGGGGACTGCCCGAGGAGGAGGTGGCGCGGCTGCTCCCGGCGGCGGAGCGGTGCCTGGGCTGGCTGCGGGCGGCGCTGGGGGAGGACGGGTTGCTCGCCGATCCCGACCCGGGGCCGCGGCGCTGTGAAACCCAGGCCCACGCCCACCGGGCCGCCCTGCTCGGCGCCGACCTGCTGGAGGGGTGCGGGCGGCCCGGCGCCGACGCGTGGCGGGAGTGGGCGGCGCAGCTGCGCGAGCGGTTCCGCGAGAGCTTCTGGCTCGACGGCCCGGACGGCGGACGGCCCGCCGCCGCCCTGCACCCCGACGGGCGGCCCCTGCCCCGCCTGACCGGGGCCGCCGCCCACCTGCTCGACACCGGACTGCTGGGCGGCGGCGCCCTCGCCCCGGGGCTGCTCGACCGGGTGCGCACCGAACAGCTCGCCCGCCTCCTCGGAGCGCCGGCCATGGATTCCGGGTGGGGGCTGCGGAGCATGGCCTCCCGGGAGCCGGGGCACAACCCGTTCGGCCACCGCTCGGGCGCGGTGCGTGCGTACGAGAGCGCGGTCGCCGTCGCCGGGCTCGCCCAAGCCGGCTTCGAGAAGGAGGCCGCCGGGCTGCTGCGCGGGCTGCTCGACGCGGCGGAGAGCTTCGGGTACCGGCTGCCAGAGATGTACGCCGCCGAGCAGCGCACCCTCGGCAGTGTGCCGCTCCCGCACCCGGCGGCCTGCCGCCCCGCCGCCGTGGCCGCGGCCGCCGGGGTGCACGCCTTGACGGCCCTCGCCGGGATCCGGCCGGATGCTCCCGCAGGCACGGTCGCCCTCGTCCCCCTGGCCGGTGCTCCGCTCGGCGCCCTGAGACTCTCGGGACTGCGGGTGGCGGGAGAACCCTTTGCCGTCCGGATCAGCCGGCTCGGCCTCGGGATGGTGGAGGAGGCGGCAGATGCGCTCCAGCTGGGCGGGTAACCCGTGGATTGCCGCCTTCAGGCTCCCAAAGCTCTGTTTATCGTCAGGCAGACGACTATGATCGCGGCATGTCGCCCTACGACCCGTCGGCCTATCCGCCCTTCGCTGTCACCGTCGACCTGGTCGTGCTCACCGTGCGGCGCCATGCGCTCTGTGCGCTGGTCGTCCGGCGGGGTGAGCAGCCGTTCCAGGGACGCTGGGCCCTGCCCGGCGGCTTCGTCCGCGAGGACGAGGACCTGGCGGCGGCCGCCGCCAGGGAGCTCTCCGAGGAAACCGGCCTGTGCGCGCACGACCCCGCCCAGCCCGGCGCGGGCAACGGGGCGCATCTGGAGCAGCTCGCCACGTACGGCGATCCGAAGCGCGATCCGCGGATGCGCGTCGTCAGCGTGGCGCACCTGGTGCTCGCTCCGGACCTGCCCGCGCCGCGCGCGGGCGGCGACGCCAACAGCGCGCGGTGGGCCCCGATCGACGAACTGCTGGCCGTGGAGGACCAGGAGGCCGCCGGGCTCGCCTTCGACCACGCCACCATCCTCGCCGACGGCGTGGAGCGGGCCCGCTCCAAGATCGAATACTCCTCCCTGGCCACCGCGTTCTGCCCCCCCGAGTTCACCGTCGGCGAGCTGCGGCGCGTCTACGAAGCGGTGTGGGGTGTGGCGCTCGACCCCCGCAACTTCCACCGCAAGGTCACCGGCACACCCGGGTTCCTGGTGCCGGCCGGGGGGACGACGACCCGTCAGGGCGGGCGGCCCGCACAGCTGTTCCGCGCCGGCGGGGCGACCCTGCTCAACCCGCCGATGCTGCGTCCGGAAGTCTGACGCGGCCACACCGGGGGCGGCTCCCGCGTCGACACGGGAGCGCATGTGGGCCCGGTGCCTCGAAAATCGGACATATCGCGTTATCTTGCTGCTGGTATTCACGCTGCCGCAGAGCGGTCT
Organism: Streptomyces sp. NPDC044571; assembly: GCF_040647115.1. NCBI lineage: Bacteria > Bacillati > Actinomycetota > Actinomycetes > Kitasatosporales > Streptomycetaceae > Streptomyces > Streptomyces sp. NPDC044571. The sequence goes on along the minus strand of NZ_JBEZBN010000010.1, from coordinate 127,767 downwards.
CACACCCCGCGAGAGAAGCGATGATCCAGGCCATCGGACTCACCAGCACCCCCCGTCGAGACCTCCCGCCCCTCGTGGACGACCTCAGCTTCGAGGCCCGCCCGGGAGCTGTGACCGCCCTGCTCGGCGAGCCGGGTTCGGGTAAGACCACCGCCTTGCGGCTCATGCTCGAACTCGAACCGGGCCGCGGCGTCACCTACTTCCGCGGTCGCCCGCTGCACCGGATCCCGTATCCCGTCCGTGAGGTCGGCGTGCTGCTCGGCGACGTCCCCGGCCATCCGTCGCGGACGGTGCGCAGCCAGCTGCGGATGCTGTGCGCCGCCGCCGGGGTCCCGGCCTCCCGGGCCGACACGATGCTCGAAGTCGTCGGCATCGCGGGCCTGCGGGACCAGCGGCTCGGTTCGCTCTCCCTCGGCATGGAACGCCGGGTGGGGCTGGCCGCGGCGCTGCTCGCCGACCCCTGCACCCTGCTGCTCGACGAGCCCGCTGCCGGAATCCCGCCCCGCGAACGCGGCTGGCTGCACGGGCTGCTGCGCGGGCACGCCTCGCTCGGCGGCGCGGTCCTCTTCACCACCGACGACGCGAAGGAGGCCGTCCGTGTGGCCGACCGGGTCGTCAGCATCGAGGCCGGTCGGCTCGTCGCCGACCAGGACGCGGCCGAGTTCGCCCGGACCCGGCTGCGGCCGCGGGTCGCCGTGCGCACCCCGCACGCCGCCCGGCTGGCCGACGTACTGGGCCGGGAGGCGCGGGCTGCCCAGCGCGCGGTCGAGATCGTCGAGGAGAGCGGGAGCCGCCTGTCGGTGTACGGCAGCACCTGCGCCGAGGTCGGTGAGGCGGCCTTCCGCAACGGCGTCCTGGTCCATCAGCTGGCCGACGAGACAGGGCCCACGGGAGACACCGGCGCGACGGGCCGCCCGGTACCCTCGGCCCGCACCGAACCGGGCGCCGCCGACCGCGCCGCCCCCGCCGACCGCAGTGCCCCCGCCATCCCCGCCGAGCGCGCCGCCCCTGCCGCCCCCGCCGACGCGTCCGCCACCGAAGCCGGGGACCCGCCCGCCCCGGGAAACCCGCGGCCGGCGGAAGCGCGCTCCGGCCGCCCGCCGTCGGCGGTGCGCAGGGTCGGCGGGCCGCTGCGGCCGCTGCGCTACGAGCTGCGCCGCGTCTCCAGCACGTCCGCCCCCGTGCTGACAGCGGCCGTGGTCGTCGCCGTCTCCGCCGTCACCTCCCTCGTGCTGGCCCGGGCCGGCCACACCCCGCAGAACCGGCTGCTCGCTGCCTGGCCCGAGCTGCTGCCCCTGCCGCCCGCCGCGCTCGGCGCCGGGCTGCTCGGTGCCCTGGCCTTCGGTGAGGAGTACCGCTACCCCGCGCTTGCCGCCGACCGCGGCACCGTGCCGCGCCGCCTGGGCCTGCTCGCCGCCAAGCTCTCCGTCGGCGCGGCCCTCGCCCTCCTGCTCGGTGCCCTCGCGGTCGCCGTCGACGCCGCTGCCCTGCGGCTCGTCTTCGACAGCGGCCCCCTGCGCACCCCCGCCGAGTGGGTTTCACCGGCCGTGAGTTGGGCCGGACTGCTCATCGGCTGCTCCTGGGCCGGTGTGCTCGCCTCGGGCGTCTTCCGGTCGGCGACCGCAGGGCTGGCCGCGGTGCTCGCCGTACCCGTGATGGTCGTCCCCCTCGTGCGCAAGGCCCTGGACGGGCCCTCCGCGTACCCCGTCACAGGGCTTGCGGCCCGGCTGCGCGGACTGGCCTGGGCGCAGTGGCCCCCGGAGGCGGACCGCCTGGTCCTGGGGGCCTTGCGGGTGATGGCCCAACCCGTCGGCACCGCACTGGTGTTGTCGCTGATGGTCCTGTTGTGCGCCTATGGGTTCACAGGACTGCGCAGTCGAGTCCGATGGTGATCGTTCAGGCACCGGTAAAGGCCCTCGCGGGACCGATCGTGCCCGCATCACGCGAAGCGGATCGCAACTCCGCGCAATAGGCCCGGTTCTTTACGATAAGTCGTCAATTGAGCAGGTGGCACCGATCACCCTTTCGTGTGCTTTTCACCAAAGACCTCAAGGGACATCGAGGCACGACCGACAAAGGATTCGTGAGTACCCTTGCGCACACCATGATGACCGCCGCCCGCCACGCCGATTCCGGCCTCGCCGGCCCGGGCGAACTCGACCGCTACCCCTACGCGGAGACCCCCGGGTCCGACCGCGCCGGAGCGCCCCACTGGGACGGCGCCGACGTCGAGTTGAGCCGCGTGGGCCGCCGCGCGGCAGGCAGCCGCGGCCGCGGACTGCACGGCCAACTCGTCCAGCAGCTCGGCCAGATGATCGTCGCCGGCGACCTCGGCGCGGACCGCCCGCTCGTCCCCGAGGAGATCGGCCAGCGCTTCGAGGTCTCCCGCACCGTGGTCCGCGAATCGCTGCGGGTCCTGGAGGCGAAGGGCCTCGTCAGCGCCCGCCCCAACGTCGGCACCCGCGTCCGCCCCGTCGCCGACTGGAACCTGCTCGATCCCGACATCATCGAGTGGCGCGCCTTCGGGCCCCAGCGCGAAGACCAGCGCCGCGAGCTCAACGAGCTCCGCTGGACGATCGAGCCCCTCGCCGCCCGTCTCGCCGCCGGCCACGGCCGCCCCGACATCCAGCAGCGCCTCGCCGACATGGTCGAGATCATGGGCCACGCGCTCGGCCAGGGCGACGCGATCACCTTCGTGCGCGCCGACAACGAGTTCCACGCGCTCCTCATCCAGGTCGCCGGCAACCGCATGCTGGAGCACCTCTCCGGCATCGTCTCCGCCGCCCTCCAGGTGTCCGGCAGCCCCGCCACCTCCTGTGACCGGCCCAGCGAGGCCTGCGTCGCCCACCATGCACGGATGGTCGAGGCCCTCGCCGCCGGCGACGCCACCGGGGCCGAGAGCGCCATGCGCCAGCTCCTGACGGTGCACCCGGAGGTCGAGCGCGTGGTGCCCGCCCCGCGCGAGCACTGAGGGCGGTCGGGCGGGTCGCGGGGGTACGCGTACGTGTCGCCGGGTCCGGTTCGGGCCCGGCGACAGGAGCGTCCGGGACCCTCTGGAGCCGCCCGGCACCGGCTCCGCGCCGTGCCCGCGGCCGGGCTGCGGGCGGGCCGCGCCGACCAGTGCGTACGAGCCGACCGGCATCCGCCCATCGGGGTGTGACTCGGGCCACGAAGATTGGGGCGTAACACTCCGCGAGGTCACGCGATGACCTAGAGAGGTGATGGCCGACGGAGGGAAGACAGCAGCCCTTGCGGGTGCTGTGCAGCTCCCCGGCCCCTGCCCGCGCCCCCGGCCCATTCCCAGTCGGTGGTCGTCGGCTCCGGTCCAGCACCACCAGGCCGGGGTCGAAAGCCGTTTCCATCGTTCCGAGAGGTTGTTCGTGTCGGCCAGCACATCCCGTACGCTCCCGCCGGAGATCGCCGAATCCGAGTCTGTGATGGCGCTCATCGAGCGGGGCAAGGCCGAGGGGCAGATCGCCGGCGATGACGTGCGTCGGGCCTTCGAGGCTGACCAGATTCCTGCGACCCAGTGGAAGAATGTCCTGCGCAGCCTCAACCAGATCCTTGAGGAAGAGGGTGTGACGCTGATGGTCAGTGCCGCGGAGTCGCCCAAGCGCGCCCCCCGCAAGAGCGTCGCAGCGAAGACCCCGGCGAAGCGGACGGCCACCAAGACCGTCGCGGCCAAGACGACGGCTGCGCGGACCGCCGCCGCCGAGGCCGCGGCTGCCGAGACGGCGGAGCCCGAGCCCCTGGACGCCCTCGCCGAGGAGCCGGGCACCGAGCCCGCCGCGAAGAAGGCGGCAGCGAAGAAGACGGCGGCCAAGAAGGCCGCACCCGCCAAGAAGACCGCCGCGAAGAAGACAGCGGCGAAGAAGACCGCCGCCAAGAAGGACGCCGACGAGGCCGGCGAGGAAGAGGTCCTTGAGGAGGGCCCCGGCCCGGTCAAGGCCGAAGCCGAGGACGAGGAGGACGGCGGCGAGAGCAAGGGCTTCGTCATCTCCGACGACGAGGACGACGCCCCGGCCCAGCAGGTCGCCGTGGCCGGCGCCACCGCCGACCCGGTCAAGGACTACCTCAAGCAGATCGGCAAGGTCCCCCTCCTCAACGCCGAGCAGGAGGTCGAGCTCGCCAAGCGGATCGAGGCGGGCCTGTTCGCCGAGGACAAGCTGGCCAACTCCGACAAGCTGGCGCCCAAGCTGAAGCGTGAGCTGGAGATCATCGCCGAGGACGGCCGGCGCGCCAAGAACCACCTGCTGGAGGCCAACCTCCGCCTCGTGGTCTCCCTGGCCAAGCGCTACACCGGCCGCGGCATGCTCTTCCTGGACCTGATCCAGGAGGGCAACCTGGGTCTGATCCGCGCGGTCGAGAAGTTCGACTACACCAAGGGCTACAAGTTCTCCACGTACGCGACCTGGTGGATCCGGCAGGCGATCACCCGGGCCATGGCCGACCAGGCCCGCACCATCCGCATCCCCGTGCACATGGTCGAGGTCATCAACAAGCTCGCCCGCGTGCAGCGCCAGATGCTCCAGGACCTGGGCCGCGAGCCCACCCCGGAGGAGCTGGCCAAGGAACTCGACATGACCCCGGAGAAGGTCATCGAGGTCCAGAAGTACGGCCGTGAGCCCATCTCCCTGCACACCCCGCTCGGCGAGGACGGCGACAGCGAGTTCGGCGACCTCATCGAGGACTCCGAGGCGGTCGTCCCGGCCGACGCCGTGAGCTTCACGCTCCTGCAGGAGCAGCTGCACTCGGTGCTCGACACGCTGAGCGAGCGCGAGGCCGGCGTGGTCTCCATGCGCTTCGGCCTCACGGACGGCCAGCCGAAGACCCTCGACGAGATCGGCAAGGTCTACGGCGTCACGCGCGAGCGGATCCGCCAGATCGAGTCCAAGACGATGTCGAAGCTGCGCCACCCGTCCCGCTCCCAAGTGCTGCGCGACTACCTGGACTGACCCGGCCGCAGAAGCGGCGGTGGCCGTGCGCGGGTGCGCACGGCCACTTGGCGTCCCACTCTGGGTGGAGTCATGCACACCCAGAGTCAGGAGGCCCCATGCGTCGTCCCTTTGCCCGTGTCCTGGCAGGCGCGCTGGCCCTGGTGGCGGGAGCGGCCGCAGTGCCCTTGGCGCAGCTGCCCGAGGCGGCCGCGGACAGTGTGGTGATCGGCGGGAAGCCGGTGAAAGCGGCCGACAGCCCCTGGGTCGTGGCCCTCGCCAGCCGTGACCGGTTCGGGGGTACGCGGGCCGGGCAGTTCTGCGGGGGCGTCGTCGTGGCGCCGACCAAGGTGCTGACCGCGGCCCACTGCCTGGCCCGCCAGGTGCTCGGCACCACGGTCGAGGCCGTTCCCGACCTGCGTGTGGTTGCGGGCCGTACCCAGCTGACCGCGGGTGACGGCCGTGAGATCGCGGTACGGGCCGCCCGGGTGAACCCCGGCTACGACCCCAGGACCAATGTCGGGGACCTGGCGGTCCTGGAGCTCGACGAGGCCGTGCCCGCGGGGTACGTGCTGCCCATGGCGGGGGAGGGGGATCCCCGCTACGCACCCGGCTCCGAGGCGGCCGTGTACGGCTGGGGCGACACCAGCGGGTTCGGTGACTACGCGTACGGCCTGCGTGCGGCACGGGTGACCGTGTTGGAGGACGAGGTCTGCCGCCGGGCGTATCCCGGAAGCGCGGAGGGCCAGTACCGGCCGGAGTCCATGGTGTGTGCCGGACACCTGGGGGGCGGCCGGGACGCCTGCCAGGGGGACAGCGGCGGGCCGCTGGTCGCCCAGGGCCGGCTCATCGGCCTGGTGTCCTGGGGGCGCGGCTGCGGCCGGGCCGACAGCCCGGGGGTCTACACCAAGATCGCTCCGCTGGCCGGCTTCGTGACGGCTGCGGAGACGGGCTCGCAGCCTGCGCAGGGTCCGGAGGCCTGGTGGGGGGCGCCCAGGGGCCTCGGACCGGCCGCACGGGCCGTACAGGGGCAGACGGCGGGCGTCTCCGACGGTTCCGCCCGGGAAGAGGGCGGCGCCCCCTGACCGTGGGCACGGTGACGGCGCGGTGACGACCTGCGGCGGAGTCGGAGGGCAGATGTGAGGACGGGCGGCGTCTCTGGGTCTCAGAGACGCCGCCCGTCGCCCGGCCTGGCCGGGCTGTGGCTCGTCGGATGCGAGGTGCAGGCCTGTGTCAGCGGTCCTCGGTGTCGGCGTTCGCCGCCGGAGCGGACGTGAGCCGCTCGGTCTCATCCTGTATTTCCGCGGCGATCTTCTTGAGTTCCGGCTCGAACTTACGCCCGTGGTGGGCGCAGAAGAGCAGTTCACCGCCGCTCAGCAGGACGACGCGCAGATATGCCTGGGCGCCGCAACGGTCGCATCGGTCAGCGGCCGTCAGCGGGGTCGCGGGTGTCAGAACAGTAGTCACGTCGCCTCTTCTCTAGCTCGACGAGCTGTCGTACCAGGGTCAACATCCAACCAGGCCGAAAACGTTCCCGCTCTCGGCTTTTCCTCGAAACTTCCTTCCGAAGCTGGCCGGCTGTTGCCGGTTGGCGGCGAAGGAGCCGTATTGCGTTGCTTTACGGTTTCGCGTTGTCAGTCGTTCGCTTGCTGCAGTCCGTCCTCGCCGGCGTGAGTGCCGGTTTGTTCATGAGGACGTGCCCGAACCCTAAATGGTTCATGCGCGGAAGGGAACGTGATGTTTGCTTCACCCCTGCGGGGGATCGAACATCCGTGCGGATCTGCACTAGGCTGATGAAGGGCGAGGGTGGCGTTGCATCCGCTCTACCAGGCCTCGGTACCCTTCGACGGGCAACCGAGCCACCCTGCGCCCAACCGGGCCAGAAAAAGAAATTCAGCGAGGAGCGAACTGCGTGACCGCCGACACGTCCGTGCCTTCCAGCGCGCTGCTGTCCGGAGCAGACCGGGACGGCTCCAACTACACCGCGCGGCACCTCCTCGTCCTCGAAGGCCTTGAGGCCGTCCGCAAGCGCCCCGGCATGTATATCGGCTCCACCGACAGCCGGGGCCTCATGCACTGCCTCTGGGAGATCATCGACAACGCCGTCGACGAGGCCCTGGGCGGGTACTGCGACCACATCGAGGTGATCCTCCACGAGGACGCCTCCGTCGAGGTCCGGGACAACGGCCGCGGCATCCCCGTGGACGTCGAGCCCAAGACCGGGCTGTCCGGCGTCGAGGTCGTGATGACCAAGCTGCACGCCGGCGGCAAGTTCGGCGGCGGCTCCTACGCGGCCTCCGGCGGCCTGCACGGCGTCGGCGCCTCCGTGGTCAACGCGCTCTCCGCCCGTCTCGACGTCGAGGTCGACCGGGGCAGCTCCACGCACGCGATCAGCTTCCGCCGCGGCGTCCCCGGGATGTTCACCGAGCAGGGCCCCGACAGCCCGTTCGACCCGTCCAACGGCCTCCACAAGATCAAGCGGATCCCCAAGGGCCGGACCGGCACCCGCATCCGCTACTGGGCGGACCGGCAGATCTTCCTCAAGGACGCCCGGCTCTCCCTGGAGACGCTCTACCAGCGCGCCCGCCAGACCGCCTTCCTCGTCCCGGGCCTGACGATCGTCGTCCGCGACGAGCGCGGCATCGACGGCGCCGGCAAGACCGAGGAGATCTTCCGCTTCGACGGGGGCATCAGCGAGTTCTGCGACTACCTGGCCCAGGACAAGGCCGTCTGCGACGTGCTGCGGCTGACCGGCCAGGGAACGTTCAAGGAGACCGTGCCCGTGCTCGACGAGCGCGGCCACATGACCCCCACCGAGGTCACCCGCGAGCTCGGCGTGGACATCGCCCTGCGCTGGGGTACCGGGTACGAGACCCAGGTCAAGTCCTTCGTCAACATCATCGCCACGCCCAAGGGCGGCACCCACATCACCGGCTTCGAGCGCTCGGTCACCAAGACCGTGAACGAGGTGCTGCGCTCCGCGAAGCTCCTGCGCGTCGCCGAGGACGACGTGGTCAAGGACGACGCGATGGAGGGCCTGACGGCGGTCGTCACCGTCCGGCTGGCCGAGCCGCAGTTCGAGGGTCAGACCAAGGAGGTGCTCGGCACCTCGGCCGCGACGCGCATCGTCGCCGCGGTGGTCGCCAAGGAGCTCAAGGCCTTCCTGACCTCCACCAAGCGCGACGACAAGCAGCAGGCCCGCGCCGTCCTGGAGAAGGTCGTCGCGGCCGCCCGGACCCGGATCGCAGCCCGCCAGCACAAGGAGGCGCAGCGTCGCAAGACCGCGCTGGAGTCCTCCTCCCTGCCCGCGAAGCTGGCGGACTGCCGCAGCGACGACGTGGAGCGCAGCGAGCTCTTCATCGTCGAGGGCGACTCGGCCCTCGGTACGGCCAAACTGGCCAGGAATTCGGAATTCCAGGCGCTCCTGCCGATCCGCGGCAAGATTTTGAACGTCCAGAAGTCGTCGGTCTCGGACATGCTCAAGAACGCCGAGTGCGGGGCGATCATCCAGGTCATAGGAGCCGGCTCGGGCCGGACCTTCGACATCGACGCCGCGCGCTACGGGAAGATCGTCCTGCTCGTCGACGCCGATGTCGACGGCGCGCACATCCGCTGCCTGCTCCTGACGCTCTTCCAGCGGTACATGCGGCCGATGGTGGAGGCGGGCCGTGTCTTCGCCGCCGTTCCGCCGCTGCACCGCATCGAGCTCGTGCAGCCCAAGAAGGGCCAGGACAAGTACGTCTACACGTACTCGGACAACGAACTGCGCCAGACCCTGCTGGAGTTCCAGCGCAAGAACATCCGGTACAAGGACTCGATCCAGCGGTACAAGGGCCTCGGTGAGATGGACGCCGACCAGCTGGCGGAGACCACCATGGACCCGCGCCACCGCACGCTGCGCCGGATCAACATCGGCGACCTGGACTCGGCCGAGCAGGTCTTCGACCTGCTGATGGGCAACGAGGTGGCGCCCCGCAAGGAGTTCATCACCGGCTCCGCGGCGACCCTGGACCGCTCGCGCATCGACGCCTGAGCGGAGGCGTCCCGGCCCACGGCACACCGGTGGTCTTCGCTCCATCACCTGAAGGAGTGAAGACCACCGGTACACAAGTCCGGAAACCGTCCATACCGCACATCCTTGTGGGCACGCAGCCAATGCGGCAGCGGACAAGGAGAGTTCGGTGGACAAGCACGAAGGTGACGCCGGAACGATCCGGCTGGACGATCCCTGGTACGACGCGCTCGCCGTCGGCTGGGGCGAAGGCGAGGACGCCCCTGTGCCGCGCCCGGCCACCGGCGGGCGGGCCGCCCCAGGGACATCCGAAATTTATCTGGAAGTGCAGCGCAGCGCCGCCTTCCAAGAGGTCCGCAGCCGCTACCGGAGGTTCGTCCTCCCCGCGACCGCCTGTTTCTTCCTCTGGTACGTCGCCTACGTGATCGCCGCCACCGCGGCGCCCGGGCTCATGGCCCGGCCCGTCGCCGGGGCGGTCAACGTGGCACTGCTCGCCGGCCTCGGCCAGTTCCTCAGCACCTTCCTGCTGACCTGGGCGTACGCCCGGCACGCGCGGCTGCGCCGGGACCGGGCGGCGCTGGACCTGCGCTGGACGGTCTTCGAGCAGGAGCGCGGCCAGGAGCGCAACAAGGGCCAGGAGGCGGGCCGGTGACCACCGAACACCAGATGCTGGCGCTGTTCCTGTTCAGCGTCTTCATCGCGGTCACCCTGGGCATCACCACCTGGGTGAGCCGCAACCGGCACGGCTCCGCCGAGGAGTTCTACGCCGGCGGCAGGCTCTTCTCGCCGCTGGAGAACGGGTTCGCCATCGCCGGGGACTACATGTCGGCCGCGTCCTTCCTCGGCATCTCCGGGCTGATCGCCCTGTTCGGCTACGACGGGCTGCTGTACTCGGTGGGCTTCCTCGTCGCCTGGCTGGTCGTGCTGTTCCTCGTCGCCGAACTGGTCCGCAACTGCGGGCGCTTCACCCTCGCCGACGTGATCGCGGCCCGGATGAGCGAGCGGCCCGTCCGGATCGCCGCCGGGATCTCCTCGGTCACGGTCTCGGTGCTCTACCTCGTGGCGCAGATGGTCGGTGCGGGGAGCCTGGTGGGGCTGCTGCTCGGCGATTCGGGCACCGCGGCCCGCACCCTGACCGTGGTCGGGGTCGGGGCGCTGATGGTGGTCTACGTGTCCTTCGGCGGGATGCGGGCCACCACCTGGATCCAGATCGTGAAAGCGGCGCTGCTGATGGGCGGGGCCGTCGCCCTCACCGTGCTGGTGCTGCTGCGCTTCCACGGCAACTTCGACCAGCTGCTCAGGAGCGCCGCCGAGCGCAGCGGCCACGGCCTGCGGTTCCTGAGCCCGGGGCTCAAGTACGGCGCGGACTGGACCGCCCGCTTCGACTTCATCAGCCTCGGCCTCGCACTGGTCCTGGGGACCGCCGGGCTGCCGCACATCCTGTCGCGCTTCTACACGGTGCCGACCGCCCGGGCGGCCCGCCGGTCGGTGGTGTGGGCGATCGGCCTGATCGGCGGCTTCTACCTCATGACCATCGTGCTCGGCTTCGGGGCGGCCGCGCTCGTGGGCCCCGACGCGGTGCGGGCGTCCAACGCCTCGGGGAACACGGCCGTGCCCCTGCTCGCCGCCTTCCTCGGGGGCGGCGCCGAATCCACCGGGGGCGCGGTGCTGTTCGCCCTCGTGGCCGCGATCGCCTTCGCCACGATCCTTGCCGTGGTCGCCGGGATCACCCTCGCGTCGTCCGCCTCCGTCGCGCATGACCTGTACGCCTCGCTGAAGCGCCGCCACGCCAGGCAGCGCAGCGAGGTCGCGGTGGCCAGGGTCGCGGCCGTCGGGGTCGGCGCGGTGGCGATCGCCCTCGGGCTGCTCGCCCAGGACCTGAATGTGGCGTTCCTGGTGGGGCTCGCCTTCGCCGTGGCGGCCTCGGCCAATCTGCCCGTGCTGCTCTACTCGCTGTTCTGGAGCGGCTTCACCACGCGGGGAGCCGTCTGGTCGGTGTACGGGGGGCTCGTGCCGGCCGTGGTGCTGGTGGTCCTGTCGCCGGTGGTGTCCGGCAGTGCCGAGTCCCTCTTCCCCGGTGTGGACTTCCAGTTCTTCCCCCTGCAGAATCCGGGGCTGATCTCGATCCCGCTGGGCTTCCTGGCGGGCTGGATGGGGACGGTCACCTCGGTGGAGGAGCCGGACGCCGCGAAGCACGCCGAAACGGAGGTCCGTTCGCTGACCGGCGCGGGAGCCGTGTGAGCCGCATGCCGTCGGCCGTCAGCCGCCTTCCGTCAGCCGCCTTCCGTCGGGCGCCAGGAGTAGCGGTGCTCGGGGCGGCCCGTCTCGCCGTAGCGCAGGGCCAGGGTGATCCGGTCGGCGCGTTCCAGGAGCTTCAGGTAGCGCTGGGCGGTCTGGCGGCTGATGCCGGCACGGTCGGCGATCTGCTGGGTGGACAGCGGCCCTTCCGCGGAGCGCAGGACCCGGCGGACCAGGTCCGCGGTGGTGGGGGAGTGGCCCTTGGGGAGCTCGTTCGGGGTGCCGGCGGCGGCGAGCGCACCGAAGATCCGGTCCACTTCGGCCTGTTCGGCCTCGCCGCCGGTCTCAAGGGTGCGGCGCAGGCCGGCGTACGCCTCCAGCCGGGCGCGCAGACCGGCGAACGTGAACGGCTTGACGAGGTACCGGAGGGCGCCGAGGCGCATGGCGGCCTGGACGGTGGCCAGGTCACGGGCGGCGGTGACCATGATCACATCGGTGTGGTGGCCGAGCTGGCGCAACCGGCGGACCAGGTCGAGGCCGTTCTCGTCGGGGAGGTAGTGGTCGAGCAGGACGAGGTCCACGGGGTGGGCGGCGAGGAAGTCCAGTGCCTCCGCCGCGGAATGGGCCCGGGCCGCGACGCGGAATCCGGGAACCTTCGCCACGTACGCCGCGTTGATCCGGGCAACACGCACGTCGTCGTCGACGACCAATACGTGCATCGGGGTCTCGTTCATCGCAGGGCCTCCGGGAGTACGACGGAGAACTCCGCCCCTCCGTCCGCTGCCTCGCCGGCCCGGACCGTGCCGCCCTGCCGCTCCGCGAGGCGGCGTACGAGCGCGAGCCCTAGCCCGCGCTCCCGGTGGCCGCGGGGCTGTTTGGTCGACCAGCCCTCGGTGAAGATCTCCTCGCGCCGGGCGGCCGGCACACCCGGGCCGCTGTCCCGGACCCGGAGGATCGCCGTACGGCCCTCGGAGCGCAGCTCGACCTCGACGAGGGGCGTGGCCGAGCCCACGGCCGCGTCCAGGGCGTTGTCCACCAGGTTGCCGGTGATGGTGACGACACCGCCGGGATCGACCAGGCGGTCGGGCAGGAGCGTGGCGTCGGCGAGGCGAAGCGGCACCCCGCGCTCGGCCGCCACGGTCGCCTTGCCTACCAGAAGGGCGGCCAGCAGGGGGTCGTGCACCCTCTCGGTGACCTGCTCGGCCGTGGTGCGGTGGACGCCGACGACCTCGGTCACGAAGGCCACGGCTTCCTCGTGCAAGCCGAGCTCCAGCAGCCCGAGGAGGGTGTGGAGGCGGTTGGCGTGCTCGTGGTCCTGGGCGCGCAGGGCGTCGATGAGGCCCCGGGTGGAGTCGAGCTCGCGGCTGAGGTGCTCCAGCTCCGTGCGGTCGCGCAGGGTGGCGACGGTCCCGCCGTCGTCGGTGGGCATCCGGTTGGCGATCAGCACCCGCGGGCCCTGGACGGTCAGCAGGTCGCGGCCGGTGACCCGGCCGGTGAGGACGTCGGTGGTGCGGCCCGCGCCGAGGACCTCGTCCAGCGGGCGGCCGGCAAGGGTGCCGGCGGTGTCGGCGCCCTCGGGGACGAGGCCGAGCAGCCGGGCGGCCTCGTCGTTCAGGAGGCGGATCCGGCCGTCGCGGTCGAGGGCGATCACGCCCTCGCGGATCGAGTGGAGCATGGCCTCGCGTTCGGCGAGCAGTTCGGCGATGTCCGAGAAGGCGAGGTCGCGGGTCTGTCGCTGGATCCTGCGGGAGAGCAGGTAGGCGGCGAGCGCGCCGGCCGCCAGGGCGCCACCCGCGTAGGCGAACAGGCCCGGGATGGCGCCGAGCAGCCGGTCGTGGACGCTGTCGTAGGCGATGCCCACGGAGACCGCCCCGATGATCTCGCCGTCGGCCGCGAGGAGGGGGACCTTGCCGCGGGCGGAGCGGCCCAGGGTGCCTTCGTCGATCTCCATGACCTCGCGGCCCGCGAGGGCCTGGCCGGGGTCGGTGGAGACGGGCCGGCCTATCCGGTCGGGACTGGGGTGGGAGCGGCGGATGCCGTCGAGGTCGACCACGACCACGTACTCGGCGCCGGTGGCGCGGCGGATCCGCTCGGCGGAGGCCTGTACGGGGCTGTCCGGCGTCGGCCCCGAGGCGAGGAGGCCGGTCGCTAGGGACGGGTCCGAGGCCGCGCTCTGGGCGATGGCCAGGGCGCGGCGCATGGCCTGGTCGTCGAGCTGCGCGCCCAGCGGTGCCAGGAACAGGCCGGTGGCCAGCACGACGACCCCGGCGGCGATGGCCAGCTGGGTCAGCAGGATCTGTGAGACGGCCCGTCTGGGCAGCCCGAGGCGCCGTGAGCGCGGGGGGAGGAACCGCATGGGCAGCAACGGTAGGCGGGCACGGCCCCAAGCGGAATGCCAAGCCGCTCCCCGCGGAGCCGATCCGGGGCTACGGCGGCACCGCCGGCGCCCGCGTCCGCCGGGGCTCCCCCTTGGCCGCCGAGGAGCCGGCCGACCCCCGGCCGGGCCTGGTGGGCCGCGGCTCGCAGGGCCGTGGCCGGGCCCGTGCGGGAGCGGCCTCACGGCGGTCTGGTGACCGGAGGGTGCGGGGCCCGGGCCGGGGAGGGCTTGGCATGCGGAAGCCGAGTTCGGCCTCCGGGGCCGCGGTGCGCGGGGCCTGCTTGCCGGGCCGGGGCGGCAGGTCAGGGGAGGGGCTGAGGCGGGCGGGGGCCGGTGTAGTGGCCGGTGGGGCGCATGCGGAGGGGACGCTCCTGGTACTCCTCCAGGGCGTGCGCGATCCAGCCCGCCGTGCGGGCCACCGCGAACACCGTCTCGCCCGCCTCGGCCGGCATCCCGAAGGCCGTGGTGACCACCGCCAGCGCCAGGTCCACATTGGCGTGCAGCCCGCGCCCGTCGCGGGCCGCCACCGCTGCCACCTCCCGGGCGGCGGCGAGCGCCGGCCCCGCCTGGGACAGTCCTTCGAGCCGGGCGAACAGGGCGGTGGCCCTCGGGTCCTCCCGCTGGTAGAGCCGGTGGCCGAAGCCGGGGAGTCGCCGCCCCGCCCGCAGGTACTCCGCCACCACAGGCGCGGCCCCGCCGCGTTCGAGGACCTCCGCCAGCATCCGGTGGGCGAGCCGGCCCGCAGCTCCGTGCAGGGGGCCTTCCAGTGCACCGAGGCCGGCCGACACCGCCGCGTACGGATGGGCGCGCGCCGAGGCGGCCACCCGTACGGCCAGGGTGGAAGCGGCCAGGTCGTGGTCGACCAGCAGCGCCAGCGCCAGGTCCAGTACGGCCAGGGTGTCCGGGTCCGGGTCCTGCGCCGTCAGCCGGGACCACAGCTGCCGGGCCAGCCTGCCGTCACCGCGCCACTGCGCCGGGGCGGCCTCGGGCAGGGCCCCGACCAGCGTGGGGATCAGGCCGCGCGCGGAACCCAGTACGGCCTGCTCGGACAGGTCGAAACGCAGCGGATCGACGACCGCTGCCGCGGCCACCGCCACCCGGAGCCGGTCGATCGGACCGCTGTGGTCCGGGAGTGCGGCCACCGCGCGCCGGGCGGCGGCCAGCAGCTCCGGGGGTGCCGTGAACCGGGCTCCGCGGTGCACGGTCCCGGTCCAGAGCCACTCGGCGACCTCCTCGTAGCGGAAGGCGGTGGCCAGCTCCACCGCGTCCACCCCGCGGAAGTAGTACCGGTCGGACTCGATGGCGGTGAGCGCGGTGCGGACGGAGAGCTCACCGGCGGGAGCGGCCGCCTCACGCCGGCTGCGCCGGGCCAGCGCCTCCACCTCGTGGGCGTCGAAGGTGCTGCCCCTTCCGACCGCGTCGCGGCGGCTCGTCAGCTGACCGCGGCTGACGTACGCGTAGACGGTGGCGGGCTTCACCCCGAGCTGCTCCGCCGCTTCCCGGGTGGTGAGCCGCCGCCCGCCCGCTGCCTGATCGTCCGCCCGGGGCGGGTGCTCGTTCATGAACACCACCCTATACACGTTGATTCAATCAACATTGACAAGTATCGAGTCAAGCATGGATGGTCAATCCATGAACACCATCGTCGATGTACCCCGCGGCCTCGCCGGAGTCGTGGTCACCGAGACCGAGCTCGGCGACGTCCGCGGCCGCGAAGGCTTCTACCACTACCGTCAGTACTCGGCCGTCGAGCTCGCCGCAGGGCGCACCTTCGAGGACGTGTGGCACCTGATGTTCCGGGGCGCCCTGCCCTGTGACGCCGCCGAGCAGGCGGCCTTCGCCGCCGAGATCACCCCGCTGCGCCGGCTGCCGGCAGAGGTCCGCGACGCCCTGCCCGCCCTGGCCAGGGCCACGGCGCTCTCCGGCCCCCTCGCCGGGCTGCGGACCGCGCTCTCGCTGCTCGGCGCCTCCGCCGGCTTCCGCCCCGTGTACGACATCGATCCCGCGCGCCGCGCCGCGGACGCGCTGGCCGCCTGTGCCGCCGTCCCGACCCTGCTCACCGCGCTCCACCGGCTGGGACAGGGCCTGGAGCCGGTCGAGCCGCGCGCCGACCTCCCGTACGCCGCCAACTACCTCTACATGCTCACCGGGCAGGAGCCCGACCCGGTCAAGGCGCGGGCCGTGGAGCAGTACCTGATCTCCACCGTCGACCACGGCTTCAACGCCTCCACCTTCACCGCCCGCGTGATCGCCTCCACGGGCGCCGACGTGGCGGCCTGCCTCACCGGGGCGATCGGAGCGCTGTCCGGGCCCCTGCACGGAGGCGCCCCCAGCCGGGCCCTGGACACGCTGGACGCGATCGGCACGACCGACCGCATCGCGCCGTGGATCCGCGAGCGCGTCCTGGCCGGCGACCGGATCATGGGCTTCGGACACCCCGTGTACCGCACCGAGGACCCCCGCTCCCGGATGCTGCGCGAGATCGCCCTCCGGTTCGGCGGCCCGCTGGTGGACTTCGCCGTCGAGGTGGAGCGGCAGGTCGAGGACATCCTCGCCGAGCTCAAGCCCGGGCGGGAGCTCCACACGAACGTGGAGTTCTACGCAGGCGTGGTCATGGAGCTGTGCGGGCTGCCACGAGAGATGTTCACCCCCACCTTCTGTGCGGCCCGCGTGGTCGGCTGGAGCGCGAACATCCTCGAACAGGCCGCCGATTCGAAAATCATCCGTCCGGCCGCCCGTTACACCGGCCCGACCCCGCCGCAGCCCGTCCCGTCCCTCGGCTGACTACGATCGGCGGGGTGAACAGCAGGCAGCCCGTCCCGAGCGTCCCGTCCGCCCAGCCCATTCCCGTCGTCGTCCTTGCCGGTTTCCTGGGATCCGGCAAAACGACCCTGCTCAACCACCTCCTCGGCAACCGCGGAGGCACCCGGATCGGTGTCGTCGTCAATGACTTCGGGTCGATCGAGGTCGATGCGATGTCGGTGGCCGGACAGGTCGGCGACTCGATGGTCTCGCTGGGCGGCGGCTGCCTGTGCTGCGCGGTCGACGGCAGCGAGCTCGACGCCTACCTGGAGAAGCTCTCCGCGCCCGTCCACCGCATCGATGTCATCATCATCGAGGCCAGCGGCCTGGCCGAGCCCCAGGAACTGATCCGGATGCTGGTCGCCAGCGAGAACCCCGCGATCCGGTACGGCGGGCTGGTGGAGGTCGTGGACGCGGCGGAGTTCGACGCCACCCGGGCGAAACACCCCGAGACGGACCGCCACCTCGCCGTGGCCGACCTGGTGGTCCTGAACAAGACCGACCGGGTGGATGCGGCCGAGCGGTCCCGTATCGAGGCCGAACTGGCCGCTCTGTGTCCCGGTGTGCCCCTCGTCACCGCCGATCACGGCAGGATCGACCCGGAACTGCTCTTCGACCGGCGCCCGTGGACCGAGACCAGGGGCCAGCTGTCCTTCGAGGACCTCCTGTCCCAAGCCGCGGAGGAGGAGGACCACACGGGCCACGTCCACACGGCGTACGAGAGCACGGAGTTCCACTCGGAGCAGGCCCTGAGCCCGCGCCGGTTCATCGACTTCCTGGACAGCCGCCCGGCCGGGCTGTACCGGGTCAAGGGCTTCGTCTACTTCGGCGTACCCGGCCACGAGGAGCGCTACGAGGTCCACGCCGTCGGCCGCTTCCTCCGCTTCGCCCCCGGCCCCTGGGCCGGAGGCGAATCCCGCCGGAGCCGACTGGTCCTGATCGGCTCCGGCACCGACGGCCCCGCGCTCCTGCGCGAGCTGGAGGCCTGCCGCGAACCGGCGCCGCAGCACGCCCCGCCCGAGAGCATGTGGGGCATCCTGCGCTACGTCGCCCGGCCGCCGGAGCCGGAGGACGGCGCCGAGGACCGCGCCGAGGCGGTCGCCGACCCCGAGGACCTCATGGGCGTCGGGGATCCGGCGGAGTTCTAGGCGACCTCGACGCCGTACTCGCGCAGGAGGTCCTCCAGCCCGCCGCGGTAACCCTTGCCGCCGATCACGAAATCCCAGTCTCCGTTGGAGCGGCGCCGGAATGAGCCGAGGACCAGAGCGGTTTCGCCGGCGCGGCCGTCGGAGACGTCCAGGCGGCCGAGTTCCTCACCCGAGGCCGACAGGAGGCGGATGCCGGCGTCGGTGAAGCCCGCCAGGTCGGCGTGCGGATCGGCCTCCGGGTCGATGGCGGCGACGAGGACGAGCCGGTCGGCGGGCTGCGGCAGGGCGTCGAAGGCGACCTCCAGTGCTGCCTTGTCGGGCGCGGTGTGCGGGCGGGTCCGGACCGAACCGTCGGGTGACCGCGGGTTGTTGTAGAAGACGAAGTGGTCCTCGCTCAGCACCCGCCCGCCCTCGCAGACGAGCGCGCACACGTCCAGCGCCACCGCCCCCGACCAGGACATGCCCAGCACGTTGTGCTCCGCCGAAGCCGAAGCCGAAGCCGAAGAGGCCGCGGGGGTCCTGCGGGCCGCCTCCGTGCCGCCGCCCAGCCGGCCGCGCAGTCCGTACCGGTGCAGCAGTTCCACGAGGTCGGCCCCGGGAACCAACTCCAGCGGCTTGCCGTTGGCAAAGGTGTACGACCCCGGTCCGAAGGACGCCGTGGTGACCAGCACGCCCTTGTTGGCCCCCTTGTCCTGGACCGTGCCGTACAGATCGCGCACGGCCGTCGGCGGCACCGTGTTCCGGTAGCGCTTGACCTGCACCACGATCCGCCCGCCACGGATCGGAGCGGGGTCCAGCGCTTCCACGTCCACCCCGCCGTCACCCGACCGCTGCGTGGTCACCGCCTCCATGCCCATCGCCCGGAAGAGCTCCGCCACCAGGTTCTCGAAGGCGATCGGGTCCATCTCGAAGAGGTCGGGCTCGTCCTCATCGCCGCCGGTGTGCCCGCCATGGCTGACGACGCCGCCGACCTCGCCCGGCCGGCGCCCGGGACGTACGGCGGTCAGTTGGTCCGGCCGCGCCGACAGCTGCCCGCGCAAACCCTCCACCAGGCAGTCCACCGCGCTGACCTGTTCCAGCCGCAGCCCCTGGAAGGCCGACCGGGTCACCGACACCGCGGCGAGCACGAGCTGCGCCTCCAGGCCCGTCACCGGATCGTGGGCGTCCACGAAGCCGTTGACCACGACCGAGTCGAGCACGCCGAACTCGTCCGCCGCGTACAGCTCGCGCACCACCAGCAGTACGCACTGCGCCAGCAGGTCCCGGTAGAGCGCCCGCCGCTGCGTGACCGGGCGGGCCGTCTCCTTGTCCTGGTCGATGCTCGGCATGTATCGCACCGACTTGGCCTCCGGCACCACCTCGTAGCGCGGCAGCTCCCAGTCGAGCACCAGCTGCCGCGCCGCCTGGTCGTACGCGGCCGACACCTGCCTCGGCAGCTGCTCGGGCCAGGCCGCGGAGGCGTACAGGGCGGCCGAGAAGTACTCCACCGCGGCCTCGGCATCACCCGCGCGCAGCCGATCGGCCAGCTCGTTCAACCCGCGGTTGTGCGCACGAATCCCGGCGAGCTGCTCGGCCGCCCACCGGTCGTACTGCTGCCGCTGTTCGGCGAGCTGCTGTTGGCGCCGGGTCTCGGCCGCGTGTGCCTTCTGCCGGGCCCGCGTGTACTGGGCGTGTGCCTCACGCTCCGCCTGGGCCCGCCGGTACGAACCCAGCGCCATGCCACTGCTCTGCTGCTGGAACTGCTCGATGCGGGGTATCGCCACCGGATGTGCCAGGGATCCGGGACGGAACGGTTCGAGCTCCTCGCTCCGTACCAGGGAGGCCATCCGGAACGCCACCGCCCGGCAGCCCGTGGCCAACATGTTCTGCAGCGCCGCGACCTCGGCTTCGATGCCTTCCGTACGACGCCGTGCCTCGTTCTCGCGATGCTGGCGGTAGGCGGCCTGCTGCTCGCGCTCGCCCCGGGCCACGTCGCGGTCCCATGCCCGTCGGCGGCGCTCCGCCTCGCGCTGCTGGATCAACTGCGTCCGCTGCTGCCGGCGCTGAGCCTCGGCCCAGTCCCCGATCATCCCGCTCGACTGACGGCTCACCAGTTTTCCCCCGCCCCCACCACAAGCACCAACGGGGAAAACACTAGTCGGCATTCGGGTGGTACGTCCCTCGGACGCACCACCCGAACGCCGCCGTACGTCCTACAGCGCGCCCCCCGCCAGAGCGGCGACGGATGCGGGCAGCGCGGCCCCCGAGCCGTCGCGGCGCGGGTCCACGGCCGGCAGTTCGGCCGGGCTTCCGTTCGCCGATGCCGCGCGGACCGGCGCGTTGCCCGTCCAGGCCAGCACCAGCAGCTCCTCGCCCTTCAGGAAACGCTGGCAGCGCACGCCGCCGGTGGCCCGGCCCTTGCGCGGGTACTGGTCGAACGGGGTGAGCTTGCCGGAGAGCATCGAATCGTCCAGCGTCCCGTGCGAGCCCGCCACCGTGAACACCAGTGCGTCCCGGGCCGGGTCCACCGCCGAGAAGTGGATCACCTTGGCGTTCTCGGAGAGCTTGATGCCCGCCATACCACCGGCCGGGCGGCCCTGCGGGCGCACCTGGGCCGCCGGGTAGCGCAGCAGCTGGGCGTCGTCCGTGATGAAGACGAGGTCCTCCTCACCGGTGCGGAGCTCGACCGCGCCGACGATCCGGTCGCCCTCCTTGAGGGTGATGACCTCCAGCTCGTCCTTGTTCGCCGGGTAGTCCGGCACGACCCGCTTGACCACCCCCTGCTCGGTGCCCAGCGCCAGGCCCTGGGAGGACTCGTCGAGCGAGGTCAGGCAGACCACCTTCTCGTCCGCCTCCAGCCCGGAGAGGAACTCCGAGACGGGGGCCCCTCCCGCCAGGTTCGGCGCGCTGTGGGTGTCCGGCAGCTGCGGCAGGTCGATCACGGGCAGCCGCAGCAGCCGCCCGTACGAGGTGACCACACCGACATCGGCCCGGGCGGTCGCCGCCACCTGCGAGACGATCAGGTCGTGCTTGGCGCGGGGCCCGTCCTCCTCGGGCAGCGGTTCAGCCGTCACCGTGCGCGCCAGCAGGCCCGTCGAGGACAGCAGCACCCGGCACGGGTCGTCCGCGACCTCCAGCGGCACCGCCCCGACCGTCGTGCCCGCCGACTCCAGCAGGACCGTACGCCGCTCGGTGCCGAACTTCTTGGCGACCGCCGCCAGTTCCGTGGAGACCAGCTTGCGCAGCTCCGTGTCGGACTCCAGGATCCCGGTCAGCTCGTCGATCTCGCCGGTCAGCCGGTCGCGCTCGGACTCCAGCTCGATCCGGTCGAAGCGGGTGAGCCGGCGCAGCGGGGTGTCCAGGATGTACTGGGTCTGGATCTCGCTGAGCGAGAAGTGCTCGATGAGCCGCTCCTTCGCCTGCGCCGAGTTGTCGCTGTCGCGGATGATCCGGATGACCTCGTCGATGTCGAGCAGGGCCACCAGCAGCCCCTCGACCAGGTGCAGCCGGTCGCGCCGCTTGCCGCGCCGGAACTCGCTGCGCCGGCGCACGACCTCGAAGCGGTGGTCGAGGTAGACCTCCAGCAGCTCCTTGAGGCCGAGCGTCAGCGGCTGGCCGTCGACCAGCGCCACGTTGTTGATGCCGAAGGACTCCTCCATCGGCGTCAGCTTGTAGAGCTGCTCCAGCACGGCCTCCGGGTGGAAGCCGTTCTTGATCTCGATGACCAGGCGCAGGCCGTGCGAGCGGTCGGTCAGGTCCTTGACGTCGGCGATGCCCTGGAGCTTCTTCGAGCCGACCAGGTCCTTGATCTTCGCGATGACCTTCTCGGGACCGACCGTGAAGGGCAGTTCCGTGACGACGAGGCCCTTGCGGCGCGCGGTCACGTTCTCCACGGTGACCGTCGCGCGGATCTTGAAGGTGCCGCGGCCGTTCTCGTAGGCGTCCTTGATCCCCGAGAGGCCCACGATCCGACCGCCGGTGGGCAGGTCGGGGCCCGGCACGAAGCGCATCAGCGCTTCCAGGTCCGCGTGCGGATAACGGATCAGGTGCCGGGCGGCCGCGATCACCTCGCCCAGATTGTGCGGGGGCATGTTGGTGGCCATGCCGACCGCGATCCCGGACGCGCCGTTGACCAGCAGGTTCGGGTAGGCCGCGGGCAGCGCGACGGGTTCCCGCTCCTGGCCGTCGTAGTTGGCGGCGAAGTCGACGGTGTCCTCGTCGATCGACTCCGTCATCAGTGACGTGGCGTCCGCCATCTTGCACTCGGTGTAGCGCATGGCGGCCGGCGGGTCGTCGTTGCCGAGCGAGCCGAAGTTGCCGTGCCCGTCGACCAGCGGGAGCCGCATGGAGAAGGGCTGGGCCATGCGCACGAGGGCGTCGTAGATCGACGCGTCGCCGTGCGGGTGGAGCTTGCCCATCACCTCGCCGACGACGCGGGCGCACTTCACGTACCCGCGGTCGGGGCGCAGGCCCATCTCGTTCATCTGGTACACGATGCGGCGGTGTACCGGCTTCATGCCGTCCCGGGCGTCGGGCAGGGCCCGGGAGTAGATCACCGAGTACGCGTACTCAAGGAAGGAGCCCTGCATTTCGTCGACGACGTCGATGTCGAGGATCCTCTCCTCGAACTCCTCCGGCGGCGGGGTCTTCGTGCTGCGGCGGGCCATCGCTGCGCGGCTCCTTAACCAAGAATGACGGTGTACGGGTGTGTGACAGGGGTTGACGCGGACCATTGTGGCCCGAGGCACGGACAACGCCCACTCCGACCCCGGGGCTCACCCGGGCGGAGTCCGGGGGAGTGACCCCGGGAACTTCTCCGGCCGCCGACGCGCTTGCATACAGTGGCAGGTCTGACGGAAATCTCTGCATCGCGATCGAAGGGACCACATGCCCATGGGTCACACGGCCACCGCCCAGGCCGGCTCCGGCGGCCTGACAGCGACCGAGCACCGGCTGGCCAACGGCCTGCGCGTGGTGCTCTCCGAGGATCACCTGACCCCGGTCGCCGCAGTCTGCCTCTGGTACGACGTCGGCTCGCGCCACGAAGTCAAGGGGCGGACCGGTCTGGCTCACCTCTTCGAGCACCTGATGTTCCAGGGCTCGGCGAGCGTACCGGGCAACGGGCACTTCGAGCTGATCCAGGGGGCCGGCGGTTCCCTGAACGGCACGACCAGCTTCGAGCGCACCAACTACTTCGAGACCATGCCGGCCCACCAGCTGGAGCTCGCGCTCTGGCTGGAGGCGGACCGCATGGGCTCGCTGCTGGCCGCCCTGGACGACGAGTCCATGGAGAACCAGCGCGACGTGGTCAAGAACGAGCGCCGGCAGCGGTACGACAACGTCCCGTACGGCACGGCCTTCGAGAAGCTGACGGCCCTCGCCTACCCCGAGGGCCACCCGTACCACCACACGCCGATCGGCTCCATGGCCGACCTGGACGCGGCGTCCCTGGAGGACGCCCGCACCTTCTTCCGTA
The DNA here is from genome assembly GCF_040647115.1 of Streptomyces sp. NPDC044571. NCBI lineage: Bacteria > Bacillati > Actinomycetota > Actinomycetes > Kitasatosporales > Streptomycetaceae > Streptomyces > Streptomyces sp. NPDC044571. The sequence goes on along the minus strand of NZ_JBEZBN010000010.1, from coordinate 104,801 downwards.
CGTACTACGCGCCCAACAACGCGGTGCTGTCGGTGGTCGGCGACATCGATCCCGAGCAGACGCTCGCCTGGATCGAGAAGTACTTCGGCACCATCCCCGGCCACGACGGCAAGCAGCCGCCGCGCGACGGCACGCTGCCGGAGATCATGGGCCGTGAGCTGCGGGAGGAGATCACCGAGGAGGTCCCGGCCCGCGCGCTGATGGCCGCCTACCGGCTCCCGCACGACGGCACCCGTGCGTGCGACGCAGCGGACGTCGCGCTGACCATCCTCGGCGGCGGGGAGTCCTCCCGGCTGCACAACCGCCTGGTACGCCGTGACCAGAGCGCCGTCGCGGCGGGGTTCGGCATGCTGCGGCTCGCCGGCGCCCCCTCGCTGGGCTGGCTGGACGTGAAGACCTCCAGCGGGGTCGAGGTGCCCGCCATCGAGGCGGCCGTCGACGAGGAGCTCGCGCGGTTCGCCGCTGAGGGTCCGACGGCCGAGGAGATGGAGCGCGCCCAGGCGCAGCTGGAGCGGGAGTGGCTGGACCGGCTGAGCACGGTGGCCGGCCGCGCCGACGAACTGTGCCGCTTCGCGGTGCTGTTCGGCGACCCGCAGCTCGCCCTGACCGCCGTCCAACGCGTCCTCGACATCACCCCCGAGGAGGTGCAGGCCGTGGCCGCGGCCCGACTGCGCCCCGACAACCGCGCGGTGCTGGTGTACGAGCCGCTCGCGGCCGACGAGGCCGACGAGGCCGACGAGGCCGACGAGGCCTACGAGGCCGGCGGCTCCGCGGCGACCGAGACCGAGAACGAGAACGAGGGGGCGGAGCAGTGAGCGACACCGCAGCCGTCACGATGACCTTCCACCCGCAGCCGCAGGCCGGGCAGCCCAAGCCGTGGGCCTTCCCCGCCCCCGAGCGCGGTGCGCTGCCGAGCGGCCTGACGGTGCTGCGCTGCCACCGGCCCGGCCAGAAGGTGATCGCGGTCGAGGTCAACCTCGCCGCCCCGCTGGACGCCGAGCCGCAGGGCCTGGACGGGGTGGCGACCATCATGGCCCGCGCGCTGTCCGAGGGCACCGACAAGCACTCCGCCGAGGAGTTCGCGGCCGAGCTGGAGCGCTGCGGCGCCACGCTCGACGCACATGCCGACCACCCCGGCCTGCGCCTCTCGCTGGAGGTCCCGGCCTCCCGGCTGGCGAAGGCGCTCGGTCTGCTCGCCGATGCCCTGCGCGCGCCGGCTTTCGCCGACAGCGAGGTCGACCGGCTGGTGCGCAACCGGCTCGACGAGATCCCGCACGAGCTGGCCAACCCGCAGCGCCGCGCCGCCAAGGAGCTGTCCCGGCAGCTCTTCCCGGCCTCCCTGCGGATGTCGAGGCCCCGCCAGGGCACCGAGGAGACGGTCGCCCGGATCGACTCCGCGGCCGTACGCGCCTTCTACGAGGCCCACGTACGCCCCGCCACCGCCACCGCGGTGGTCGTCGGCGACCTGACCGGAATCGACCTGGACGCCGTCCTCGCCGACACGCTGGGCGCCTGGACCGGCAACACCGCGGCCCCGCACCCGGTGCCCCCGGTGACCGCCGACGACACCGGCCGCGTGATCATCGTGGACCGGCCCGGCGCGGTCCAGACGCAGCTGCTCATCGGCCGGATCGGGCCGGACCGTCACGACCGGGTCTGGGCGGCGCAGGTGCTCGGCACGTACTGCCTGGGCGGCACCCTCACCTCCCGCCTGGACAAGGTGCTGCGCGAGGAGAAGGGCTACACCTACGGCGTGCGCGCCTTCGGCCAGGTGCTGCGCTCCACCGCCGACGGCAAGGGCGCCTCGATGCTCGCCATCAGCGGCTCGGTGGACACGCCCAACACCGGCCCGGCGCTGGACGACCTCTGGAAGGTGCTGCGCACCCTCGCCGAGGGCGGCCTCACCGACGCCGAACGGGACGTGGCCGTACAGAACTTGGTGGGGGTGGCCCCGCTGAAGTTCGAGACGGCGGCGGCCGTCGCGGGCACCCTGGCCGACCAGGTCGAGCAGGAGCTTCCGGACGACTACCAGGCGCAGTTGTACGCCCAGCTGGCCGAAACCGGCACGGTGGAGGCGACTTCGGCGGTCCTGGCGGCCTTCCCGGTGGACCGCCTGGTCACGGTGCTGGTCGGTGATGCGGCGCAGATCGAGGAGCCGGTGCGCGCCCTCGGGATCGGCGAGGTGACCGTCGTCGGCAACTGACCGACACTTCCGGGGCTCCGGCGGGCTTGTCCGCCGGAGCCCTTTTTGTCTGTTTGGCGGAGAGCGGGCTCGTATGGGCTGTGGCGTACGCAACAAAAGAGCGCGTCTGTTTGGCGATTGACTGATGATCCGCCTAGCGTCGGGCGTGCTGTCCGTCAGTTGTACGCGCCGCACCCGCGGCACCGGGCAGCGATCGCCGAGTCCCCGTCAGGCGCGAGCCTGGGGAGCCGGGGACCCACATGCGTCCCTGGGGTGAATCGGACCGCCTCGCCAGAGGGGGCCCGTAGGAGACCTTCCTGCTCCGAACCCGTCAGCTAACCCGGTAGGCGAGAAGGAAGGAAAGGATCAGCCCCTTCATGGCGTTTGGCAGTCGTGCCGCCGGTAAGCACCGTGGTTCCAGCCGTCTGAGCCGCAAGACCGCCGGTTACGCCGGCATCGCCGCCCTCGCCACCACCGGTGTCGTGGGCTCCCTGGCCGGACCGGCGTTCGCCGCCTCGGACAAGACCCCCTCGATGGAGGACACCGGCCTGAACGCCGTGGTCACCGCCGAGGACCTCGCGGGCGAGATCGAGGCCCAGGCCGAGGCGCAGCAGAACGCGGCCGATGCCGCCGCCGCCAAGGCGAAGGCCGAGGCCGACGCCAAGGCCCGGGCCGCCGAGGCCAAGCAGAAGGCCGAGGAGAAGGCCAAGGCGGAGCGCGAGGCCGCGGAGCGTGCGGCCCGCGAGGAGGAGCGCAAGCGCCTCAACACCTTCGTCTCCCCGCTCGACGAGTCGTACATCAGCACCCAGTACCACGCGGGTGGCGGCATGTGGTCCTCCGGCAGCCACACCGGCATCGACTTCCACGCGGCCTCCGGCACCTCGGTGCACGCGGTGGGCTTCGGCACCGTGGTCGAGGCCGGCTGGGGCGGCGCCTACGGCAACAACGTCGTCATCAAGCACAACGACGGCACGTACACCCAGTACGGCCACATGTCCTCGCTGAGCGTCTCCGTCGGCGAGCAGGTCACCCCGGGCCAGCAGATCGGCCTGTCGGGCTCCACCGGCAACTCCAGCGGTCCGCACCTGCACTTCGAGGCCCGTACCGGCGCCAAGTACGGCTCGGACATCGACCCGGTCGCCTACCTGCGCCAGCACGGCGTCGACGTCTGACGGACGGGCCGGGCCTGCAACGCCCGCCTGCCGCGCACCACATCCTTTCGCAGACCCCGGCTCACGAGCCGGGGTCTTGGCGTTGTGGCCATAAATATCCGGGGAATTTCTGCCCGTGCTCGGAAAATATCGCGTGTTGCAATAGAGTCGCAGTGCGGCCCACAAGGCCGCGCCAAAATGGCGTCGGCAGTCGGAAATAGGCGGAGGTCCGGTCTTGCGTATTCCTGCGCACGCGGTATGCACAGCGATCCGCGACGACATCGTCTCCGGGGTGTTCGAGCCGGGCGGCAGACTGACCGAGGAGGTCCTCGCCCGCCGCTACGGGGTCTCCCGCGTCCCGGTCCGCGAAGCGCTGCGCACCCTGGAGTCGGAGGGCTTCGTCACCACCCGGCGGCACGCCGGCGCGTGCGTCGCCGAGCCGACCGAGCAGGAGGCCGCCGACCTGCTGGAGGTGCGGATGCTGCTGGAGCCGCTCGCGGCCGCCCGGGCGGCCCGCCGGCGCACGGAGGCCCATCTCAAGGTGCTGCGCGGCCTGGTGCGGCTGGGTCAGGAGCGGGCCAGGCGGGGCCAGGGGGAGGACCTGCGGGCCCTGGGAGGCTGGTTCCACGAGACGCTGGCCCAGGCCTCGGGCAGCCCCGGGCTGATCGCGCTGCTCACCCAGATGCGGCACAAGATCGCCTGGATGTACGCCGTCCAGGCCCCGGCGCGGCCGGTGGAGTCCTGGGCGGAGCACGGGGCGATCGTCGACGCGGTCGCGCGCGGAGACGCGGAACGGGCCCGCGCGCTGACGGCGGTCCACGCCGACCGGGCGGCGGGGGCGCACCGGCTGCGGGTGAGGACTTCGCAACCTGTCGTAAACATGGCGAGCGGTCCTCATTAACAAAGCCCGTATAAAAAGGACGGATATCCGGGCGAGGGTTATGCGGGCGACGGATATTCGGGTGACGCATATCCGTGGACGCGTGTGAGCGGGTCGGATTATGAGCGGGACGGAAATGCGCGCGTCCGTACGTCTTTTCGCCGCGGAACGGCCGGCGCGGCGCCCCTGCGCACCACCCGGGCAAGCGGAATTCCCGAGGGCGGAACACGACGAAGCCGCGGCCACCGCACACCGGTGGCCGCGGCTTCGCCGCACGCGGACGCGAACCCGAAGGGCCGGGGTCAGACGGTCTCCGGGAGCTCCTCAAGGCCCTCGGCGACCAGCTTGGCGAGGCGGTCCAGCGCCGCCTCGGCACCCTCGGCGTCGGACGCGAGGACGATCTCCTCGCCGCCCTGGGCACCCAGGCCCAGCACCGCGAGCATGGACGCGGCGTTGACGGGGTTCCCGTCGGCCTTCGCGATGGTCACCGGGACCCCGGAGGCGGTCGTCGCGCGGACGAAGATCGAGGCGGGACGAGCGTGCAGGCCCTCGGCCCAGCCGACGTTGACGCGGCGCTCTGCCATGGTGATGCCCTTCAGGTTCTGGCGGTTGTCTAGACCAGTCTCTCACGACGCCCCGAATGCTCCGACCGACCTTCGGCCCCTTTCGCCCGCCGTTCGATGTTCCCCAGCTTGCACCGATTTGCCCTGGCTTGCCTCATGCGCCGCGCAGGAGCAGTTGGGCCGGCGCCGGCCTTAGGATCACCGCATGACCACCGCGTCGGATCCTTCGTACCCGGCCCACTGGGAGGCCGACGTCGTCTTGCGCGACGGCGGCACCGCCCGGATCAGGCCCATCACCACCGAGGACGCCGCCCGGTTGGTCAGCTTCTACGAGCAGGTCTCGGACGAGTCGAAGTACTACCGGTTCTTCGCCCCCTACCCGCGGCTCTCCGACCGGGACGTGCACCGCTTCACGCACCACGACTACGTGGACCGGGTCGGCCTTGCGGCGACCGTCGGCGAGGAGTTCATCGGCACCGTCCGCTACGACCGCATCGGCCCCGACGGCCGGCCCGCCTCCCTGCCCGCCGACGAAGCCGAGGTCGCGTTCCTGGTCCAGGACGCCCACCAGGGCCGCGGGGTCGCCTCGGCGCTCCTCGAACACATCGGCGCGGTGGCCCGGGAGCGGGGCATCCGCCGGTTCGCCGCCGAGGTGCTGCCCGCCAACACCAAGATGATCAAGGTGTTCACGGATGCGGGCTACCAGCAGAAGCGCAGCTTCGAGGACGGCTCCGTCCACCTCACCCTCGACCTCGAACCCACCGAGGAGTCCCTCGCCGTCCAGCGGGCCCGCGAACAGCGCGCCGAGGCCCGCTCGGTCCAGCGGCTGCTGACCCCCCGCTCGGTGGCGGTGATCGGAGTCAGCCGCTCCGGCGGCGGCATGGGCGCGGCGGCGCTGCGCAACCTCCGGGACAGCGGCTTCCACGGCCACCTCTACGCCGTGAACGAGGCCGTCACCACCGACCTGCTGGAGGGCGTGCGGGCCTACCGGGCACTCGCCCAGGTCGACGCCCCGGTCGACCTCGCCGTGATCGCCGTGCCCGCCGAGCGGGTCCCGGAGGCGGTGGCGGCCTGCGGTGAGCACGGGGTACAGGGGCTGGTGGTGCTGTCCGCCGGATACGGGGAGAGCGGCCCGGCCGGACTCGACCGGCAGCGCGAACTGGTGCGCCAGGTGCGCTCGTACGGGATGCGGCTGATCGGCCCCAACGCCTTCGGCGTGATCAACACCGCGCCGGACGTGGGGCTCAACGCCTCGCTGGCCCCGGCCCCGGCGCCGCTGCGCGGCCGGATCGGGCTGTTCACCCAGTCCGGGGCGATCGGCATCTCGCTGCTCTCGGCACTGCTCCGGCGCGGTGAGGGCCTCTCGTCGTTCGTTTCGGCGGGCAACCGGGCGGACGTCTCCGGCAACGACATCCTCCAGTTCTGGTACGACGACGAGGCCACGGACGTGGCGCTGATGTACCTCGAAACCCTGGGCAACCCGCGGAAGTTCACGCGGCTCGCCCGCCGGACGGCGGCCGTCAAGCCCGTGGTCGTCGCCAAGGGGGGCCGCCACACCCCGGCGGGGCACGTGGTGCCCGGGACCAGGCTCGCGGAGACCACCGTCTCGGCGCTGCTGCGGCAGGCGGGCGTGATCCGGGTCGACACGGTGACCGAGCTCGTGGACGTCGGACTGCTGCTGGCCTCGCAGCCGCTGCCCGGCGGGCCGCGCGTGGCGATCCTCGGGAACTCCGAGTCGCTCGGCGTCCTCACCTACGACGCCTGCCTCACGCAGGGGCTGCGGCCGGGTACCCCGCTGGACCTGACGACGGCGGCCGGTCCGGCCGAGTTCCGGGCGGCCCTGGCCGCCGCGCTGGCCTCGGACACCAACGACGCGGTCATCGTCACCGCGATCCCCTCCGTCAGCGAGCGCCCCCTGGTGGACGACCTGGCCGGTGCGCTGCGTGAAGCGGTGGCCGAGCACCCCGGGAAGCCGGTGGCGGTGGTCCACGTGGAACTCGCCGACCTCGCGGACGCCCTTTCCCCGGCAGGAGGCTTCGCCGCCACCCCGCCCGGGGACGAAGCCGGGAACAGGGCCGGGGACCCCCGGTCCGAAGCGGCGCCCCGGCCCCGCGCGGCGGCTGCGGTGCGCCTGCCCGCCTACCCGGCAGCCGAGCGGGCCGTACGGGCCGTGGCCGAAGCGGTGCGGTACGGGCAGTGGCGGCAGGCCAACGCCCACGCCGGCCAGGTGCCCGCGTACGAGGACATCGACGAGGCCGGAGCCGCGGCCCAGCTCGCCGGGCTGCTGGCCGACGTCGGGCCGGGCGGTGACCCCGGTGCCAGGGCCGGTACCGGTACCGGTCCCGGTGCCGGCACCGGGACCGACCCCGGCGTCCTCACCCTCGGCGAGGTCGACGCCGCCGAGCTGCTCGCGCGGTACGGCATCCGCGTGCTGCCCACCCTGCCCGCGCCCACCGCCGACGCCGCGGTACGGGCCGCCGAGACCCTCGGCTACCCCGTCGCGCTCAAGACCACCGCCCCGCACCTGCGCCACCGGGCGGACCTGGGCGGCGTACGCCTGGACCTGACGACCGAGGCGGAGCTGCGCCGCTCGTACGACGAACTGACCGACCTGCTCGGCACGCCCGCCGAGCTGCTCCCCGTCGTCCAGGCCATGGTGCCCCGCGGGGTCGACACCGTCGTGCGGTCCGTCATCGACCCGGCCGCGGGCGCCGTCCTCTCCTTCGGGCTCGCCGGGGTCGCCTCCGAGCTGCTCGGCGACACCGCCCACCGGCTCGTCCCGGCCACCGACCGGGATGTCGCCGGACTGATCCGGTCCATCCGGACCGCTCCCCTGCTCTTCGGCTGGCGCGGGAGCGAGCCCGTGGACACCCCGGCCCTGGAAGAGCTCCTCCTGCGCCTGTCCCGGCTCGTGGACGATCACCCGGAGGTCGTCGGCGTGACCCTGGAACCGGTCGTCGTCGCGACCGAGGGACTGTCCGTCCTCAGCGCCACCGTGCGCATCGCCCACCCCCCTGCCCGCACCGACCTGGGTCCTCGGATACTCCCCAGCTACTGAGGGCGGCCGGGGCGCCCGTCCAGGGCCTTAGGATGGACCCCATGGCGAAATCCGGTACGACGACCCAGGGGCTGCGCACGGCGATCGAGCGCAGCGGCTACTACCCGGCCCTCGTGGCCGAGGCCGTGGAGGCCGCGGTGGGCGGCGAGCCGATCTCGTCGTACCTGGTCCACCAGGAGACGACCTTCGACTCGAACGAGGTCCGCCGGCACGTCACGGTCCTCGTCCTGACCGGCAACCGCTTCATCGTGAGCCACACCGACGAGCAGGCCGCCGACGCCGGGTCCCCGTCCCCGTACGCGACCACCTCCACCGAGTCGGTCAAGCTCGCCAGCATCTCCTCGGTGGTGCTCAGCCGCGTCGTCGCCAACCCCGAGTCGTACACCCCCGGCACCCTGCCCCGCGAGGTCGTCCTGACCATCGGCTGGGGCGCGGTCTCCCGGATCGACCTGGAGCCCGCCGCCTGCGGCGACCCGAACTGCGACTCCGACCACGGCTACACCGGAAACTCCACCGCCGACGACCTCAGCCTGCGCGTCAGCGAGGCCGGCGACGGCCCGGAGGCGGTCCGCCAGACCCTCCTCTTCGCGCAGGCGCTCTCCGAGGCGACGGCGGCAACCGCCGCCGGCCCCCGCTGATGGCCTACTCCGCAGCGCAGGACTGGCAGGAGCCGGAGCTCCTGGAGCCCGCGGGCGCCCCCGTGCCCGAGTACGGAGCCGGCTCGCTCGCCGATCTGCTGCCGACGCTGGTGGCCGGTCAGGGCGTCCCCGGGTTCAGCGCCGCCATCGCCGAGCTGACCCCGGCCGACCGCAACTGCGTGTTCCTCGTCGACGGCATGGGCTGGGAGCAGATCAAGGCCCACCCGGACGAGGCCCCGTACCTGACCTCCCTGCTCGGCAGTTCACGCGGCGGCACCGGCCGCCCGCTCACCGCCGGGTTCCCGGCGACCACCGCGACCTCCCTGGCCTCGGTCGGCACCGGCCTCGCGCCCTCGCGGCACGGCCTGCCCGGCTACGCGGTCCGCAACCCGGCCACCGGCGAGCTGATGAACCAGCTCCGCTGGCAGCCGTGGACCCCGCCGGCGCCCTGGCAGCCGTACCCGACCGTCTTCCAGCAGGCCGACGCGGCCGGTGTGGCCACCGCCCAGGTGTCCTCGCCCGCCTTCCAGACCACCCCGCTCACCAAGATCGCACTGAGCGGCGGCACCTTCCTCGGCCGGATGACCGGCGAAGAGCGGATGGACCTCGCCGCCGAGCGGCTCGCGGCCGGCGACCGCTCGCTGGTGTACACGTACTACAGCGAGCTCGACGGAGCCGGACACCGGCACGGGGTGAACTCCGACGCCTGGCGCGGCCAGTTGATGTACGTCGACCGGCTGGTCCAGCGGCTGGCCGAGCAACTGCCGCCGCGCACCGCGCTGTACGTGACCGCCGACCACGGGATGGTGGACGTCCCGTTCGACGAGGACTCCCGGATCGACTTCGACGAGGACTGGGAGCTGGGCGCGGGCGTGGCCCTGCTCGGCGGCGAGGGCCGGGCCCGGCACGTGTACGCCGTACCGGGCGCCGAGGCCGACGTCCTCACGGTGTGGCGGGAGGTACTGGGCGACCGGTTCTGGGTCGCGGGCCGGCAAGAGGCCCTGGAACTGGGCTGGTTCGGTGCGCCGGGGGAGTGCGACGAGCGGGTGCTCGGCCGGATCGGCGACGTGGTCGCCGCGGCCCACGCCGACGTGGCGATCACCGCGTCCGACAACGAGCCCAACGAGTCGGCGCTCGTCGGCATGCACGGCTCGATGACCGCGGCCGAGCAGCTGGTCCCGCTGCTCGAAGTCCGCACCTGACCCGCCGACTTCCCGGCCGCCGTTCCCCTCCTGCTCCCCCTGACCCGAAAGGTCCCGTTCCCTCCATGCCTGAACTGGTGTTTTTCTCCGGCACGATGGATTGCGGGAAGAGTACGCTGGCGCTCCAGATCGGCCACAACCGGTCGGCGCGGGGCCTGCAAGGCGTGATCTTCACCCGTGACGACCGTGCGGGCGAGGGCAAGCTGTCCTCCCGCCTCGGCCTGGTCACGGAGGCGGTCGAGGCCGGCGAGGGCATGGACCTGTACGCCTACCTCGTGGACCAGCTGTCCAAGGGCGGCAAGGCGGACTACGTGATCGTGGACGAGGCGCAGTTCCTCGCCCCGGAGCAGATCGACCAGCTGGCCCGCATCGTCGACGACCTCGACATGGACGTCTTCGCCTTCGGCATCACCACGGACTTCCGCACCAAGCTGTTCCCCGGCTCCCAGCGCCTGATCGAGCTCGCCGACCGGATCGAGCAGCTCCAGGTCGAGGCCCTGTGCTGGTGCGGCGCCCGCGCCACCCACAACGCCCGTACGGTGGGCGGCGCGATGGTGGTCGAAGGCGCGCAGGTCGTGGTGGGTGACGTGAACCGCCCGGCGGAGGAGATCGGCTACGAGGTCCTCTGCCGCCGCCACCACCGCCGGCGGATGACGAGTGCCGCGTCGCGGGCGGGTTCGCTGTCGCCGGACGTGCTGCCGGTGGCTTCCGGCTGATTCCCGGTGCGGCCGGGGCCGGGCCGCCGGGCGCGTGCGGCTGAAACCCGCCCTCACCCGGGCACGTCGGTCATAGCCTCGTGGCATGACCGCGCTCAGTGACACGACGTACGAGTTCCGCATCGCCCGTCCCGAGGACGCCGAGGCCATCGAGGCCCTCGACGGGTCCTTCACCACCAGCACCGTATTCGATGTCGTCGCGACCGGCGACGGTTTCGCCCTCCGCGAGGTTCCGGTTGACCCGCCGCTGGTCAAGGTGTTCCCCGAGGACGAGGACGAGGACGGCGACGACGGGGAGACGGACGGCGAGGACGCCGACAGTCGCACCTTCGTCGCCGTCGGCGCCGACGGGGGCCTCGCCGGCTTCGCCGCCGTCTCCTACTCCGCGTGGAACCGGCGGCTGACCATCGAGGACATCGAGGTCGCCCCCGGCCACCGGGGCCGCGGCGTCGGCAGGGCGCTGATGGGGCACGCGGTGGACTTCGCCCGCGAGCGGGGCGCCGGGCACCTCTGGCTGGAGGTGACCAACGTCAACGCCCCGGCCATCCACGCCTACCGGAGGATGGGCTTCGCCCTCTGCGGCCTGGACACCGCCCTGTACCTGGGCACCGCATCCGAGGGCGAGCAGGCGCTCTACATGAGCATGCCCTGCCCCTGAGCCGCCAGCAGCCGGCCCACGGCGGGCCCGGAGCCGTCGCCCGGCGCGACGGTGACGGTCAGCAGCCAGGCGGCGGCCCCGTCAGGCGCCGCCGCCGGCGCGTACCACTCCACGCGCGCGTCCAGCAGCCGGTCCCCGGCCTCCCGGCAGGCGGCGTACCACGTGCGGAACGGACCGGTCCGCCACACCGTCAGCGGCACCGCCCGTTCGCCGGCGCTGCGCACGGAGCCCGGCCCGACCGCCCGCAGTGCGGCCTCGGCAGCACCCGCCGGCGTCCGCTCCACCGGGACCCCCAGGACGGCGGCGAAGTGGAGCAGGTACTCCATGCGTTCGGCCTCCGGCGGCGCCCCGAGCACGGCGCGGCCCGAATCGCACCACGCGCCCCACTTGATGTTGGACACCAGGCCCGGCAGCCGGGCCATGTCGCGCGGGATCCAGAACAGGACCACGTCGGACCGGTGCATGGCGTCCTCCTCCCATGCGATCTGGTCCCCGTACGCCGGGTAGCCGCCGCCGGGCGCCGGTTCAGGCAGGAACACCACCAGCCGTCCGGCACCGGACCACGCGGACCGCAGTGCCGCCACGGCGGCCGGCCGCCACGACGGCTCGGCGGGGTCGGTCGGGGTCGGGCCGCACAGGTACACGGCCGCCGCCCAGGAGTCCGGCGGCTCCTGGCCGACATGGACGACCTCGACCTCTCCAGGGGCGGGGGCGGGGGCGGGGGAGTGGGGCTCAGGGGACACGGGACACTCCTGGGTCGGTCGGGGCCAAGGCGGCGAGGAAGTCCAGCAGGACGGTGTTGAACGCCCCGGGCCGTTCCAGGAACCCGAGGTGGCCGGTGTCCGGCAGCTCCGTGTAGCGGGCGCCGGGGATCGCGGCGGCGACCTCCCGGCCCAGCGGGGCGGGCGCCAGCACGTCGTCGGCGAACCCCACCACCAGGACGGGCACGGCGATCCGGCCGTAGTCCGCGAGCCGGTCGCGGACCGGGGGGCCCGGCTGGTACGCGGCCGACCCGCCGGTCAGCGCAGCGAATTCGAACAAGTCGAGCCATTCTGCGGTCGCGCCCTCGTCGGCCAGCGTCCTGGGAGAGAGGTGCTGCACCAGCCGGACGAAGGCCTCGTACTCCGCCGGCAGCCGGGTGCCCGCCCCGGCGAAGGCGGCCTCCGCACGGGCCACGGCCTCCCCCACCGCGTCGGGCCGGCCACGGGTCGCCACGAGCAGCGCCCCGCTTGCCAGGTGCGCATCGGTCAGGAGCAGCTCCTGGACGGCGAGCGCGCCGAGGGAGTGGCCGACCAGCGGGCAGGGCGGCAGGTCGAGGGCCCTCAGCACCTCCCGCGTACGAGCGGCCAGTTCGGCCGGCCCGGTGGCCGGCGCAGGCCCGTGGTCGAAGGTGACCACCCGCCGGCCGGCGGCGGTCAGTGCCGGCACCTGGTGGTGTTCCCAGATCCGTCCGGTGCCGCCCGCGCCCGCGACCAGCACCACCGGCAGGTTCCCGGTCCCGTGCAGGGCGTACGCCGTCCCGCCGGGCGTGTGCCCCGTCGTACGGGCGGAGCCCGCCGCGCCCTCCGTGCCGTCCGCCCCCTGAGGGCGCCGCCCCGTGCCCCTCACGGCGCCATCCTGCGCAGTGCCGTCTGCACCCATGCGGGGCGGCCGGTGTCCAGACCCCGCAGCGCCACGTGGACCCACAGGAAGGAGGCGCGTGCCAGGATGTGCGCCCGCATGCCGTCGCGCACCTCGCCGCCCGCCGCCCGGTAGGCCTCCAGGAGCCGGTCGAGGACGGCGGTGCCGCCGGCGTACAGCATGTCTACGAAGTCGGCCGCGGGATCGCCGACATCGGCGTTGGCCCAGTCCAGCAGGCCCGACAGGGCCGGCGGACCGGACCGCGGGCGCACCACCAGGGTGTGCCCGGGGTGCACGTCGCCGTGGACGAGCGTCAGCCGGCCGGGCCACAGCCGGTCGTCGTCCAGCCAAGCCCGCCAGCGCCGCAGCCCGGCGGCGGGCAGGGGGAGTTCGGCGCGGGCCCGCGTGAGCCGGTCCGCGATCCGGGCGCGCACGGCGCCAGGGTCCGCCTGCCCCCGGCCCGCCGGGAGGGCGGGGCTGTCCAGCGGCGTCGTGTGCACCGCGACCAGCGCCCGGGCGAGGGGCTCCAGGTAGTGGCCGGGGTGCGCCAGCGGGTCCAGGGACCAGCCGTAGACCAGGGTGTCGGGATCCTCGGTGCCCGCCGCCTCACCGGGCAGGCGGGGGTAGGCGACCAGGTCCGGGGTGTGCAGGCGCCAGTCGGGTACCGGCACGGGCGTCCGGTCGCGTACGGCGGCCAGCACCGCGCCCTCGAAGGCCAGTTGCTCCGAGGCTTCCGGCCGGCGCGGCTGCCGCAGGATCCACCAGGTGCGGTCCACCGCCCGGATGTGCGTGACCCGGAAGTCCCATCCGCTCTCGTCGGCGCGAGCGGTCGCCGGGTCGAGGACCACGCCGAGGCGGCGGGAGGCGTACGCGGCCAGGCCGGCCGGGCCGGACTCCCCGGCGGGTTGTGGCGCCCCCGCCGGCGCCTGCGACGGCCCCCCGGGCACCGCGGCCCGTGCGGCGCCCGCCGCGGCCCTCATCGGTTCGCCCCCGTCGTGACCAGGTACCGGTCCCTGGTGGCGTTGCGGTCCACCTTCCCGGTGTGGGTGCGTTCCAGCTCCGCGACCGGCACCAGCAGGCTGGGCACCAGGTGCGGGGCCGCCGTGCCGGCCAGCCGGGCGCGGACGCCCGTCGCCACCTCGCCGGGGTCGTGGTCGGGCAGCGGTACGAAGAAGGCGGCCAGTGTGCTGTGCTCGGCCCGGTCCACCCGCGCGGCCGCCACCTCCAGGACCCCCTCGCAGCTCCCGACGAGAGCCTCGACGTCCACCAGGTCCACCCGGTGACCGCGGATCTTGACCTGGTGGTCGGAGCGGCCCCGGAACACCAGGCCGCCTCCGGGCACCGTGGAGACCAGGTCCCCGGTGCGGTACCAGCGGGTCCCTCCGTGTTCGGTGAAGCTGGCCGCCGTCTCCTCCGGCGCGGCGTGGTAGCCGAGGGCCAGTCCTGGCCCCGACACGTACAGCTCGCCCGTGTCGGCCACGCGCTGGCCCACGTGCGGCAGGGGCAGCCCGATGGGCAGGTCGCCGCCGGAGTCCGGCAGTTCGGGTGCGCCCGGCCCGGCCAGCTGCACGGCGTGGGTGACCAGGGCCGTCTCGGTGGATCCGTACGTGTTGAGCAGCCGCACCCCTCCGGTGCCGAGCCGCCGCCAGCGCTCCAGCATGTCGGCCCGCACCGCCTCCCCGCCGATCACGACCGTACGCAGGGACGCGGGGAGGCCGGTGCCCTGCTGCAGCAGGTCACCGGCCAGACTGTGCCAGAAGCCGGTCGGCAGCACCGCGACGGTGACCTCCTGGTCCTCGGCGACCTGCGTGAAACCCTCGCGCGCCGCGTCGTCGACGACGAGGGTGGCGCCGCCGGTCAGGGTGGGGAGGATCTCCTCCAGGCTCGTGTCGCCGCCGGCGCCGTGGAAGTGCAGCACCGTGGAGTGCGGGCCGATGCCGTACAGGTCGCGCAGCACCGGCACCACGGCGGCGAGGGCCCGGTGTGGCACCACCACTCCCTTGGGCTCGCCGGTGGAACCGGAGGTGAACAGCACGTACGCCGGGTCCTCGGGCCCCACGCCCGAGTCGTGCAGCACGGTGGCCGCGGGGGGCGGCTCCGCCGCGGGCGCCCAGCGGGGACGGACCGTCCGCGCGACCGCGGGCTGCCAGCCGGTGTCCGCGGTCGCCACGGCCTCGCGGACCCCCAGCCGGGCCAGGACGGACTCCAGCCGGGCCGAGGGGTGGCCTGCCTCCAGCGGCACGTAGGCGCGCCCCGCAGCGAGCACGCCCAGGAGGGCCGCCACGTCCCGGGCCGAGTGGTGCACGACGACCCCGACCGGCGGCTGGGGCCGCTCCGTCCGTGGCGCGACGGCGCCGGCCACCTCCCGTACCCAGGCGGCGAGGGTGCCGTAGCCGACCACGAGCCCGTTGTCGACCACGGCCGGGCGAGCCGGATCCGTACGCGCCGTCTCGAAGAACGGTTCCAGGAAATGGATTCCGGAGGACTGCATTGTGAATTCCCTCGTCCTGATGGAATATGGGCGGGTGCGTATTGTTGTGGAACACGATCTGAAAATACCCGTGCGTGACGGCACTTTATTGAGTGCCGACCTCTACCGTCCCGATTCAGGCTGCCCGGTGCCGGTGCTGGTGCGCCGGACGCCCTACGGGAAATCCGGCAGCCCGGGCGGGGCCTCCGTCGACGGCCTGCGCCTGGTGCGCTCCGGTTACGCCCTGCTGGTGCAGGACGTACGCGGCCGGTTCGGCTCCGGCGGCACCTTCGAGCCGTACTGGCACGAGGCGGCGGACGGCGCGGACACCGTCGCCTGGGCGGTGGAGCAGCCCTGGTGCGACGGATCGGCCGGCCTGTTCGGCCGCTCCTACGAGGCGATGGCCGCACTGCTCGCCGCGGCCGAGCGCCCGCCCGGCCTGGGTGCGATCGTCCCGCACGTGGCCGGATCTGGCTTCGATGAGGGCTGGACCCGCCAGGGCGGCGCCTTCCAGTGGGGCTTCGTCCTGTACTGGGTGCTCTACGACCTGCTGCTGGAGGGGGCCGGACTGACCGGGGCCGACCTGGACGAGGTGGCCCGTGCCGTCGACCGGATCGACGAGCTCTACCGGGACCCGGAGGCCGCCGCGGACCTGCTGGACCGGCTGGCCCCCTACTACCGGCAGTGGCGCGCCCACCCGGGCGGCCACCCGTACTGGCGGCGCGCCGCCCCCCGGGAGTCGTATCCGTCGATCGGCGTCCCGGTGCTCCACCTCACCGGCTGGTACGACATTTTCCTCGCCGGCGCCCTGGAGAATTACCGGGGAATTCGGGAATGTGGAACTCCGTCGCACTTGGTGGTCGGTCCGTGGTCCCACTGCGTCACCGGCGGGATATTCCCACAGCGTCGTTACGGGCTGGCGGCCGACGAACGCAGCATCGATGTCACCGGTCTCCATCTGGATCATTTCGACCGCCACCTGCGGCGGCGGGCCGGCGGTCCGCAACCCGAACCGGTACGGCTGTTCGTCACCGGCGCCGACGCATGGCGCGCCTTCCCCGACTGGCCCGTCCCCGGCGCCCGGGACCTCGTCCTGCACCTGCACGGCCGCGGCCTGACGCCCGGCCCCCCTCCGGAGGCCCCCGGCTGGGACCGGCTCCGCCACGACCCGGCCGACCCCGTGCCCACGACCGGGGGCGCCACCGCCCTCCCCGGCCAGTTCACCGGCGGCGACTGCGGTCCGATGGACCAGCGGGAGGTCGAACGGCGCGCCGACGTGCTGTGCTTCACGAGCGAGCCGCTCGCGGAGCCGCTGACCGTCGTCGGCGACACCGTCCTGACGGTGTACGTGACCCCGGACGCGGCGGGCGCCGACGTGACCGGCAAGCTCGTCGACGTGCACCCAGGCGGCCGGGCCGAGCTGCTGTGCGACGGCGTGCGCCGCCTGGAGCCGGGGGCGGACGCGGCATCCGTCCCCGACGAGCCGGTCGAGGTCACCGTCGCGCTGGGTGCGGTCGGTCACCGGTTCGGCGCCGGCCACCGGATCCGTCTGGAGATCGCGGCCAGCAACGCGCCGCGCTTCGATGTCCATCCGCGGGTCCTCGCCCACCACACCGTCCACCACGGCGGCGACCATCCCTCACGCCTGCTGCTGCCGTGCCTGCCCGGCGGCTGACGCCGTACCCGGGTCGGCGGCGTCCGGGTGGAAGACCGACAGGTCGGCCACCTTCTCGATCCGCCGGCCCGCTTCCCAGTGCGCCCGCCGCAGCCGTCGCAGCTGGGCGCCGGTCAGCTTGGTGCTGTGCTGCGGGATGGACCGCACCATCCGCGCCCGTTTCGCCGAGGCGGGGTAGCGATCGCGCACCCGGTACGGGTCGTTGAGCAGGTGGTGGGCGGTGCCCGTGTGGAAGGCCGCTTTCAGCAGCGCGTAGTAGGCCGCCGCGCCCGGCCCCTTGTCGCGGGCGCAGTGCACCAGCGTCCGTGACGCCTCGAACAGCCGCCACGCCACCGGCACCGCCGGAGTGGTGAACACCCCGGTCTCCTGGCCGATGCCCTCGCCGACGCCGTAGCGGAAGTAGCTGCGCATGTTGGCGAAGCCGTGCTGGGCGTCGTGGAAGATGCGCGCCTCGGGCAGGTACACCACGGGGATGCCCGCCAGCTGGAGCCGGAAGTCGAACTCGCGGTCCTCGCACCAGTGGATCAGCTCATCGAAGTGGTAGCCGCCGATGTGGTCGACTATGTCGCGGTTGTAGATCAGCGGCGGGGACAGCGCGCTGACGTAGTCCCCCTCGTCGAACTCGCGGACCCGTGCGGTGAGCTTGCTGAGGAGCCCGTCCGACTCCCCGTACACCACCTGCCCTTTGACCACCGGATCGGTGAGCACCGCGCGGACCATGGCGCGGACCACCCCGGGGGCGAAGGTGCAGTCGGAGTCCATCAGTAGCAGGTACTGCCGGTCGGTGGCGGCGGCCCCCGCGTTGTAGGCGGCGCCCAGGTTGCCGACGTCCTCGATCTCGGTGACGGTCAGCGGGCGGGGGTGCTCGGCGATCAGTTCCAGCACCGCGTCACTCGGTCCGTTGAGCGCGAGGACGATCTCGACGTCCTCGTCGATCGAAGCGATGCAGTCGGCGATCCGCAGGTCGTCACGCAGGGCGATGATCACGCTGGTCCGGGCGATGCCCCTGTCGACCGCCGCCTCGTCCACCGGGTCGGTGGCCATCTCTGTTCTCCCTCGTCAGGCTCGTGTGCGTACGGGTGCCCGCTGAACGGGCGCTGTCATGGAGACCCGGCCTTGAAGCGCAAGGGCAGGGCGCGCAGGGTGCGCTCGGCGATGGCCTCGGCCTCCGCCGGCTGCGCGGCGTGGGCGATCACCCCGGCCAGTACGTCGGCGCCGCCGCGGTAGGGCGGCACCACGGTGCCGGGCTTCAGGTCGAGGCCCCAGAACACGTCGTGCACCCCGGCCCGGCGGGATACGTCCCGCGGGTCGCCGACCCACTCGACGACGCCGCCATCCGCCGGGACGAACCGCTGGACCGCGGCGCGGCTGTGCCGGGGCACCAGTTCGGCCGGCTCCAGGGGGCGGCCCAGGGCCAGCCGGACCACGTTGGGCAGCGGGTCCACCCCGGTCGCCAGCCGCATCACCTCGGTGGCGATCCGGGCACCGGTCAGCCGGCAGGTGATCTCCAGGAGGACCACCCGGCCGTCGTGTGTGCGCAGGATGTCGGTGTTGATCACCGCCGGGTCCAGGCGGAGGGCGCGCGCCCCGCGCCGCACCGTGTCGGTGACCTCCTCGATCTGCTCGGCGGTCAACCGGCTGGGAAGAGTGTCGCCGCCCTCGAAGAAGTGGGGGGCGAACTCCTCCTTGCGCCCGTACTCCCGGTCGGCGAACCCGAAGCGGTGCAGCTCGCCGTCGACCATGAAGGCCGCCAGGGTGTGCTCGGTGCCCTCCAGGAACTCCTCCACCACGATCCGCCCGCCGGGGCTGAGCCGCAGCGCTTCCTCCGCCAGCGCCCGTACCTGCCCGGCCGACTCCGCCTTCAGCACCCCCAGCGACCCCGTCTGGTCGCTGGGCTTGACGACCGCCGGCAGGCCGACGTCGGCGACCGCCCGCACCGCCTCGCCGACGCTCTCGGCGGTGGCGAAGCGGGGCAGGTCCAGCCCGGCCGCACGCAGGATCCTCAGGCGCCGGTCCTTGAGCGTGCAGTCGAGGGCCGTCTCCAGCGGCAGGCCCGGGCAGCCGAAGCGCTGCGCGATCGTGCTGATCACCGGCGGGTTGTCCGCGCCGAGGGAGAACACCCCGTCGATCCGGTCGATGCCGGCCGCCGACAGCTCCGCGAGGACCGCCACGGCGTCGTTCGGGTCGCACACGAGCAGGACGTCCGCAGCCGCCTGCGCCCGGTCCGTCGGGTGGTCCGTCGCCACCACCAGTTCCCGCCGGGGCGAGCGCAGTTCGGACAGGGACCGGTCCATGCCCGAGCCGAGCCCGCAGACCAGGAGGCGGTCAGTCATGGCCGCCGCCCGCCCCGACGGAGGAGGGCAGGGAACCCAGGCTCAGCACCTGGAACACCTCCGCGTACCCGGAGCCGGCCGAGACCGCGCCGCGGTAGCGGGCCAGGCCGCGGATGCCCTCGTCCCATGCGGCGTGCCGCAGCTGGGAGGCGTACGCGCGCATCGCCTCGACCTTGGTCTCGATCTGCCCGTCGATGGCCTCGGCGTACTGGAAGCGCGCCATGGGCGCCCACACCTCGTAGCCGAGCACCAGCCGGGGTGCGGGCATCGGCCGGCCGCCCGTCTCCTGGAAGAACTCCGACTGGGCCATCCACAGCGCTTCGAGGGTGAGCTGGTGCACCATGCGGTGCTCGACATCGTCGTCGTTGTCGTGCGGCAGGTACACCACCTGCGGACGCACCTCCCGCAGGACCCGGACGAGGTCCAGATGGACCCGGCGGTCGAGGACGAAGTCCCGCGAGGGTTCCTCCAGGCGGATGCAGCGGTGCACGCCCAGGGCCTTCGCGGCGCCCTCCGTCTCGGCGGCGAACTCGGCGTCGCTGACCGAGTCGTCGAGCGCGCTGCGTTCGCGGCCGATGACGATGACGACCGTCACCCGTGCGCCGTCGCGCACGTGCTTGGCGATGGACCCGCCGCAGCCGATGACGTCGTCGTCGGGGTGCGGCGCGACGACCAGGACGTCGGTGACCCCCGTCATGCGCCGGCCCCCGGCAGTTCCCCGGCCCAGCGGGCCCACTGCCCGGTCAGGGCGGCTCCCTCGGCGAACGGGGTGCGTGCCGTGAAGCCCAGGATGCGGCGGGCCTTGCCGTAGTCGGCGCGGGCGGTCGATCGGTACAGCTCCAGCTCCCAGTCCGCGACCGGCTCCCCGGCGGGCAGCACCGAAGGACCGCCCAGGCCGCGAAGCGTGCGGAACGCGTCGAAGAAGGTGCCCCAGCGAAGTTCCTCGGCACGGCCGACGAGGAACCGCTCGCCGGCGGCGGCCGCGGTTCCGACGGCCAGGAGGACGGCGTCGGCCAGGTCGTCGACGTACACGGCGTTGCACACACCACCCTCGGCGCCCGCCGGAAGCTGCGTGAAATCGGTTGCCGCACGCCGCAGTTGGGCGGTGGTCCACTGGCCGCCCCACGGGCCGTAGACGACACCCGGCTGGAGGACGACCGTTTCCAGGCCGTCACCGTGGGCCTCCAGGGCCAGCTGCTCGGCGGCGAGCTTCTGCTGCTCGTACTCCCGGTCGGCGGGGTCGGCCGGGCGGGCGGGGGAGTCCTCGGTCAGGGCGCCGGTGACGGCCGGGTCGTAGACGTCGACGGTGCTCAGGTGCACCACGCGGCGGACGCCGGCGGCGCGCGCCGCGGCCAGGACGGCCGCGGTGCCGTCGACGGAGGCCGCCCAGCGGCCGGCCTCGTCACCGGTGCTGCCGAACGCGCAGTGGACGACGGTGTCGCAGCCCTCGAACGCCACGCGCAGCGAGGCGGGGTCCAGCAGGTCGCCCTGGCGGAACCCCAGCCGGTCCTGCGGCAGGACGGACAGCCGCGCGGCCCGTCCGAAGCCGCGGACCACGGGCCGGACCTGCGCCCCGGTGCCCAGGACCAGACGCTCGACGATCCTGCCGCCGATGAACCCGCTCGCGCCGGTGACCGCCACGGTGCGGCCGGTGAGCGTGAGGCCCGGGCCGGGCAGGCCCTCGCTGCCGCGCGTGGTCCACGGCTGGGCGGAGCGCCGGTGGGCGGGGCCGCCGTAGCACTCCTGGATCAGCTCGACGACGCGTACGCCGTCCTGCGGGGTGGAGTGGGCCGGCGCCGTACCGCGTACGGCGGCGGCGAAGTTGCCGAGCTGCTCGGTGAAGAGCAGTTCCCACTCGCCCTGGGCCGGGGCGACGGCCTCCACGTCGCCGCGGTGCAGTTCCACCCCGTCCGCGGTGACCAGGGTGCACTCCCCGGCCGGGAAGTCGGTGCCGATGGTGGCGGTCGCCCGGGTGCCGGTGATCGTGCAGCCCGTGCCGAGACCGCGCAGCCGGCTGAAGTCGCAGTGCACATCGGTGGCGCCGAAGCGCAGGTGGGCCGAGGCGTCGCTCTCCACCCCGCCGAGGGAGTCGTCCTCGTAGTGGACCACCTCCGCGCCGGGACCGAGCCACCACAGCAGGGTGTCGAAGACGTGGGAGGCGGTGTCCGTGAGCACGCCGCCGCCGGCGAGCCGCCGGTCGAACATCGACCAGGAGACCGGCTCATGGGCGTAGGGGTGGCCCTCCGACCAGTCGATGCGCACCACCTCGCCGAGGTCTCCGCCGTCGATGAGCCGCTTGACCCAGGCGTAGGCGGGGAAGAGCCGCCGCGGGTGGGCCATCGCCAGCACCGGCGCGCCCTCGGCCGCGGCGGTGGCGGCCAGGTCCCTGGCCTCCTCGACGGAGGTGGTCATCGGCTTCTCCAGCAGGACGTGCTTGCCGGCCGCCAGCAGCGCCCGCACGATCGGCGCGTGCAGGGTGTGCGGCGCGACCACCACGGCGGCGTCGAACGCGTCGGCGGCTTCGGCAGGGTCCGTGGCGAGCACCACCTGGTCGGCGTCGGTGCCGCCCAGCTCCCGGTACAGGGCGAGGGCGGCCTCGGCCTTGGGCGGGTCACGGTCGATGAGCGCGGTCAGCTGCACGTCCCCCTTGAGCGGGGGCAGGGCCGGCAGGTGACAGCCGCGTGCTGCGGCGCCGCACCCGATGATGGCGAGGCGTACGGGAGGCATGGTTCTCTCCAGGGTTCGTCGAAGAAGGGAATGGCACGGGGGGCGGGCCGGGGAGGCGGCCCCGGCTACGGCGTATCCCGTCCGGCAGGGTGGTGGACCCACACGTTGGGCTCGGCGTACGTGCCGTAGCCGTCCTCGGAGACGCGCAGCGGTACCAGGGCCCCGGGCAGGGGGTGGTCGCCGGGGCCCGGCAGCGCGTGCCCGAGGAACTCCTCCCAGCGGGCAACCGGCTGGCGGATCACCAAGGACCGCTCGGCGATGCCGAGTTGCCGGGCGCCCAGCTCCAGATGGGTGCGCAGCCAGGGGTCGAAGCAGCGCCCGTCGGGCCGGAGCCAGGCTGCGTACTCGCCGATCGGGATCAGCGGGTAACGCGCCTTGCGGGTGGGCCGGACCGGGATGATCACCCCTCGGGGGGCCGTCCCGGCGGCCCGCCGCCGCACCTCGGTGAGCAGCCGCTCGGCGTGGCCGGCCGCCCGGTGCCCGGGATCCACGGACACCGACAGCATGCACACGGCGTCCGGCTGGTCCGGCGGGCCGTGGTCGACGGCCTCCACCAGGACCTCGTCACTGCCGGACGGCAGCGAGGAGGCGCTGCCGTCCCAGCGGACCGGCAGCCCGTTGGCCGCCGCGACCAGGCGCCCGGCCCCGTCCACCAGACACAGCTGGTGGGCGGCGTAGCGGTCGTACATGCCGTGCCAGCGCCAGTTCCCGGGGGACTCCCAGCTCATGAACGCGGGCATGTTGGCGCCGATCAGGGCGTCCACGTCGGGCAGCAGCCACGGGTCCCGGGACAGGTCGGTCAGGGTGAGGGACACCGGCGCGTCAGCCCAGCAGCCGCGTCTGGGCCGTGGCCCGCATCTCGCGGGAGCGGCGCAGGTCGGCCGTCACACAGACCCGCTTGAGCCAGCGGTCGGTGCCGTCGTAGCGGGCCTGGAACGGCAGCCGGCCGTGCACCGCGCGGTGGTTGTCGATGAACAGCACGTCGCCCTCGTTCGCGACGACCTCCCGCATCCCGGCGTCCACCACCTTGAACAGCGCGTCGTAGGCGCGCCGGGCGTCGGTGTCGTCCTCCGGCACGGAGGTGAAATACGGGTCCAGCCGCATGTACGGGTCCAGGCGCGAGCCGTAGAGCAGCGGGCCGAGCGGCCGTTCGTCGATCATCCGCTGGATGGTGGCGAACCGGGCCGCCTCCTCCTCGGACGCGAGCGTGTTGTTCTTCGGCAGGTGTGACTCGTCGGGTGCGATGTGGAAGCGCGGCTCGAAGAGGATGTCGATGTCCTCGGCGGACAGCGAGGACAGGTCCAGGTCGCCGACCGTCGTGGGCACGTGGTCGGGGTTGCGCAACGCGCCCAGGATCAGGTAGTCGCTGCGGTACGGGTGGAAGGCGTCCTCGGTGTGCCAGGTCAGCAACTCCTTGCTGCCCATCCCGAGCTGGTCGTGCTCGTGCTGGCGGATCGGGAAGATGTCGTGCACGAGGTGGCCGTCCTGCTGCGTGGCCCATCCGAAGGGCTCGCCGAGCAGCGCCGAGTACAGCATCAGCAGCAGCTCCTCGGGGAATTCCGGGCCGGGCCGGCTGCGGCCCCGCCAGTGGTCGGGGGTGGGGCCGATGCGCTGCTGGTCGAAGTCGTGCCCGCGGATCACCGTGTGGCCGTGGCGGTCGGCCAGCTTGAACTCGCGCAGGAAGTCCTGCACGCCCTCGGGGAGGCGGGCCGCGAGCCGCGGCAGGTCGCGCAGCAGTACGGGATCGCCGAAGGAGGGGTAGGAGACGGCCAGTTCGAGGCTCAGCTCCGCGATGGCGGAGGCCTCGTCGGCCGTCAGGGTGTAGCTGGGTGCGGACTGGTCGGTGAGGTTCGACATGCCAACTCTCGCTGAGTGGTCGGGGATGGTTGCTGCCCGCGGGCGGCCGGAGCCGGGTCTGCGGGCCCTCGGGTGACGCAAGTGCACGGGGACCGGAGCTGGGTGGCACCCCGTCGGTGGTGCGGTGGTCAGGGCCGGGCGGTCGCACGCTCGCCGAGCGCTCCGGCGAGCAGCCGGGGGGTCGGGGAGGTGAAGAGGGCGCTCGCCCGCAGGCCGGCTGCGGCGGGGTGGGACTCGCGCAGCCGCGCGAGGAGGCGCATGGCGAGCAGGGACTGGCCGCCGTGGTCGAAGAAGTTGTCGTCGGGGCCGAGCCACGGGGCGCCCAGGACCTCGCGGAAGAGGACCAGCACGCTGTCCAGGGGCTCCCCCGGGGAGGGTTCGGCGACGCCCTGGGAGAGCGGTGCTCCCGGGGTCCGGCCGGCCGGGGAGCCGGCCTGGACCGGGGCCTGGACCGGAGCGGCCGCCCAGGTGGCCAGCTGCCGCTTGTCGACCTTGCCGTGCGGGTTCTTCGGCAGGACGGCGACCCGGTACAGCACCCGGGGCACCGCCCAGTCCGGAAGCTGTGCCTCCAGCGGCGCCACCAGGGCGTCCCGGTCGGCGCCCGTCAGCCGCACCGCCTCGCCGGGCAGCGGCGCTGCCGCCGGGTCGGCCGGCACGACGAACGCCCACAGGACGGTGCCGGTGTCCGGATCGGGGAAGACCACGGTCTGGTCGACGCCGGCGACGTCGCACAGGGCGCGCTCCACCCGGGCCGGCTCCAGGCGGTGTCCGCGGATCTTGACCTGGTCGTCGACCCGGCCGATGAAGACCAGCTGCCCGTCGGCGTCGATCCGCCCGAGGTCGCCCGTGGCGTACAGGCGTGCACCGGGCTCGGCGGCGTACGGGTCGGGTACGAAGCGGCGGGCGGTGGCATCCTCGTCGTCGAGGAAGCCGCGGGCGAGCAGAGGACCGCCGATGTGGATCTCACCGCTCTCGCCGTCCGGCACCGGGCGGCCTTCCCGCCGGACGGTGACGTCGACGCCCTGAAGGGGTGTGCCGAGCGGCACCTCCTCGGCGTCGGAGGGCAGCAGCCCGGTGTAGAAGGTGGAGCTCACGGTGCATTCCGTGAGCCCGTACACGTGGGCGAGGCCGGCGGGCTGCCGGGCCTGCCACGCGCGGTAGGGCCCCGGATCCATCCGTTCGCCGCCCACCACCACCGTGCGCAGGGCCGCCGGAGTGGTCGTGCCGCTGGCGTCGAGCCAGCGGGCGTACTCCAGCCAGTACTGGGTGGACAGCTCGACCACAGTGGTCCGGGTCCGGGCCATGGCGACGTGCAGTTCCTCGGCGTCCAGGGCCCGGGTGTCCTTCCGGCAGACCACGGCCGCGCCGGCGGCGAAGGCCGGGAAGACCTCCTCGATCAGCACGTCGAAACCGAGCGATGCCACCTGGAGCCAGCGGTCGCGCGGTGTCAGCTCCAGCCGGGCGGCGACCGCGGCGGCGAACCGGCCCAGTGCATCCCGCTCGACGACGGTGCCCTTGGGCCGGCCGGTGGAGCCGGAGGTGAACAGCACGTACGCCACGTCGGACCCGCCGGCCCGCTGGGCGGGACGCGCCGGCCCCGTACCGTCCGTGCCGCGGACCACAGCGCCGCCGTGGTCGGGGCCGGCCGGTACGTACGCCGCCCGGGGCGCGTGGCTTCCGTCGCCCAGCCACACCACCGCCGCGGTACGGCGCACCAGTTCCGCGCGGGCAGCGGGGGGCAGCCGGTCGTCCAGGACGGTGAACCCCGCTCCGGCCTTCAGCGCCGCGAGCATGCCGAGCACGGTGCGGGCAGGGTCGCCGAAGGCCAGGCCCACCAGCTCCCCCGGGCCGGCGCCGCGCTCCGCGAGGTCGGCGGCCCAGGCGTCGGTGAGCCGGTCCGCCTCCCCGTACGACAGCACCCGGTCCGGGGTCACGAGCGCGGGCCCCGTGGCCAGGTCGCGGACCGACCGGTCCCAGAGGTCGAGCACGTCGGGCCCCTCGGGCCCGCTCACGTCGGGCCCCTCGGGCCCGCTCACGTCGGTCACCGCCCGGCCTCCCGTGCCCGCAGGAACTCGGACAGCCCCGCGAGGCCGGCCCGGAAGCCCTCCTCCGGGCCGCCGAAGCCGAGCCGCGCGCCGTGCGGCATGCCGAAGGCCGTACCGGGCACCAGCAGGGTGCGGTGGCGGGCGAGCAGCTCCAGGCAGAAGCGTTCCACCGCCTCCGGTCCGGCCGCCGCCCGCTCCAGCTCACGGAAGACCGGCAGCGCGCACACGCCTCCCTCCGGCGGGGTCCAGCGGACCAGGTCTTCGTGCTCGGCCATCCATGCCGTGAGGTAGGCGAGGTTGCGCCGCGCCTCGGCCGCCCGTATCCCGATCAGCTCGTCGGCGTGGCGCATGGCCCGCTCGGCGACCAGCTCGACCAGCGGGGAGAGGAACAGCGTGGTCCGGTCACGCAGCGGGAAGGTGGCGGTGATGAGCTCCTTCGGTGCGACGGCCCAGCCCACCCGCAGGCCGGGCAGGCCGAAGGTCTTGGAGAAGGTGCCGTAGGACACCGTGTCGCCCCCGTCGGCGCCGGGGTCGGGAAGCACCTCCCAGCGGTGCGCGAACTCGGCGGTGGCGGCGTCCCAGACGAGCACGGCGCCGGTCACCGCGGTCCGCTCCCTCAGCGCCTTGAGGCCCTGCGGGGACAGGGTGACTCCGGTGGGGTTGTGCGGGAAGTTGACGATCACGGCCGCGGTGCCGGGAGCGATCGCGTCAGCCAGGACACCGGGGTCGATCTCGCCCTCGTGCAGCGCCTGCGCCGGCAGCTCGACCACGTCGCAGCCCGCTGCCCGCGGGTAGTGGCCGAGTGAGTGGTAGATGCCCTCCTGGACGACCACCCGGTCACCCGGGTGCAGCAGGGTGCCCAGGGTCAGCGCGATGGCCTCGCTGGAACCGTGGGTGACCAGCACCCGCTCGGCATCGCCGCCGGCGTAGCGGTCGGCGATGGCCTGACGGATGCCCGCCCCGCCCTGCGAGACGCTGTCGTCCATGACGATCCCGTCGAGGTCCGCGGCTCGGATCCGGCACAGATCGCGTATCTCGGCGAAGGTGTACGGGTGGACCCCGCTGGAGCTGATGTCGTGGATGTCCGGGCCGAGGTGCCGGCGGTACCACTCCTCCAGCACCGGAGGGTCTTCACGCCGTGGACGGAGACTGCTCATGACTGTGCAACTGTCCCTTCTCTACCCTTGACGGGTTTCCCGCCACCAGCGCTGTCCGGAGAGCGGAAGCGTGTCGATCGGGTCGTAGTAGTGGTAGGAGCCGCTGTGGTTGTCCGGGTCCGCCGCTTCCAGCGGGGTGAGGTAGCTCTTGCTCCAGTGCGACACCCCGAGCTCGCGGTCGTAGGAGTCGGCCTGGTCCACCCACCGCTTGCCGGCCATCGGTACGTCGCACACGATGCGCGGCGTGGCGAACCCCGGCAGGTAGCCCATGATCTGACGCTGAATCACCTGGGCTCGATGCAGCGGCACCCGCCAGTGCTCGGCGTTCGGGATCATGTCGCACATGTAGAAGTAGTACGGAGTGATGCCGGCATGGTCGGCGAGCGCGAAGCACAGGTCGAGCAGGTCGTGAGCGCTGTCGTTGATCCCGCGCATCAGCACGCCCTGGTTGCGTACGTCGTGCAGACCGGCGTCCAGCAGGGCCCGGGCTGCCCGGGCCACCCCGGGCGTCACCTGCTGCGCAGCGTTGGCGTGGGTGTGGAGCGCGATGCGCACACCGCGGGACCGGGCCGTGCGGGCGATGCGCTCGACGCCCTGGAGTACCGGGCCCGAATTCCAGTGCTGGGGCAGTCCGATCAGGCCCTTGCTGGCGAGCCGGATGTCGCGGATCGAGTCGATGTCCAGCAGCCCGTCCACGAAGCGTTCGAGCCGCGGCCAGGGCATGTTCGCCAGGTCGCCGCCGGAGACGACCACGTCCCGGATGCCGGGGGAGGAGCGCAAGTGCTCCAGGATGCGCTCGGCGCGGTCGACCGGTTTGAGCCGGAGCCTGTTCTTGGCGACCTGGGGCGTGGAGTTGCCCACCAGGTCCATGCGGGTGCAGTGCCCGCAGTACTGGGGGCAGGTCGACAGCAGCTCCGCCAGCACCTTGGTCGGGTAGCGGTGGGTGAGACCCTCCACCACCCACATGTCCTGCTCGTGCAGCGAGTCCCGACTGGCCATCGGGTGTGAGGGCCAGTGCGAGTGCCGGTCGGAGAACACCGGCAGCATGTACCGGCGTACCGGGTCGTCGTAGAAGGCCTTGGTGAGCTCGCCCGGGCGGGCCGCCGCTGCCTCCGGGGCGATGGTGTTGACCATCTGGGGCGGCAGGAGCACCGACATGGTGGCACGCTGCAGCCGGTCCTGTTCCCAGTCCTCGTAGAACCCCTCGTCGAGCAGGTCGCCGACGACCGCGCGCAGACCCTTCGCGTCCTTGACGCAGTGGGCGCGCTGCCACTGCGGATCCGCCCATTCGGCCTCGGTGACTCCGCGCCAACCGGGGAAGCGTCGCCAGTCCGGCTCCACGAGCGGACTGCTCCGGTATGCGTAGACGCCCTCCAGTGCCGCTGATTCCGTCTGGCTGCGTGCTGTGTCCACCAACCCGCCACCCATTCCCGTCGGTTTCGGCCGTATCGCCTGACAGGAACCGATCTTGCAGAGCGCCGGCGTTGTACACGAGGCCAGGTTGTACGGGGCACCGGGGGCTGGCGCCCCTATACAATCCGGCGCCGAAGGCGGAGAGTTGTACGGGGCGCCGGGCGGAAGTGACCTTGTACGCACCGAGAGGGCGTGACGGGAACCGGAACAACCGGGGAACGGGCCCCGGCGCGGGCCCGACGGGTGAAGTTAGGTGAACCTAATTCGGACTTTCCCGCACCGCAAGTGGCCGGAATCCTCGGCTGGTGATTGATGGATATGTCACTGGCATGTACCAATGTCCGAGAGGTCCGGTGCGGCGATTTCTCGCCGTCTCCGGGCCCCCACGTCCGGACGTCATGCCGGACCGTGCGCCACTGACCAGGTTGTACGGCACTACGGAACATGCGCTTCGCTCGACACCATCCATCCCCAGGGGAGAAGCATGCCCAGGCCAGAGCGGTTGTTGGACCCCACAGCCGGACCGCTGGAAGAATTCGCCCACGCGCTGCGCGGACTACGAAGGCAGGCCGGGAACCCCTCGTACCGCACCATGGCGAAACGTGCCCACTACTCCGTGGCCACGCTCTCGGAGGCGGCCCGCGGACTGCACAAACCATCGTTGAAGGTGACGCTCGCCTACGTGGCCGCGTGCGGCGGCGACCCCGAGCCGTGGACCCGCCGCTGGTACCGCCTCAGCAGTGAACTGGAAGGACGCGACAGACCCGCCCGGGGACAGCCGGGAGGCTCCCGGCGGGTGCCCTCCCAGCCGACCGCCGACCGCCGCCCCGTTTCCGGCGCCCCCGCAACGGCGGCCCGGACGGGCGGCCCCCGTGCCGCCGGGCCCGGTGCCGCAGGGCCCCGCCGGGCAGCCGCCCCCGGCCCCGCCGCGCCGGCCGCCGCCGCCGCGCGCCGCCCCGCCGCGGACGCGCTGACCGGCGACGAGCGGGCGGAACTGCGGCGGCTGCGCAGCGAGGTCGAGCAACTGCGGCACGCCAACGCGGTGCTGAAAGCCGCGTCGGCGATTTTTGCCGCGGATCTCCGCACAAACTCCCAGGTCGTGTACAACCCGGCCGACCGACAAGATCCGTTGGCGTGACCGGACGCTGAGCGCCCCACGGGCCCGAGGCGGAACCGGAAGATCCCGACCGACCTTTGGGGACTGACCATGCGTGTGCTCGGAGTCAACGGCTGGCCCGGCGCCAGCCACGACGGTGCAGCCTGCCTCGTGGTGGACGGCGAAGTCGTCGCCCTGGCCGAGGAGGAACGTTTCACCCGTCACAAGCACGCCTACGGGGAGGCACCTCTCCACGCGGCCGCCTCCTGCCTGGCGGAGGGTGGTCTCACCCTGGACGACATCGACGTGGTCGCCCACGGGTGGGACCTTCCCACCCTCTTCGCGGACCGCGGCCTGGACTGGTTCGACAGCGACGCCGCCGCCCTGGAACACCTGCTGCCCAAGGCGCTGTTCCCGCGCACCCGCGACCCCCGGCTGACGTTCGTCGGACACCACATCGCCCACGCCGCCAGCGCCTACCACCTCTCCGGACGCGACCGCGGCGCGATCCTCGTCCTGGACGGTCAGGGCGAGAACGAGAGCACCACCCTCGCCGTCGGCATCGACGGCGAGATCAAGACGCTGCGGGCGCATACCCCCGGCTGGTCGCTGGGCTACTTCTACGCCGCGGTCTGCGAGTACGCCGGCCTCGGGGCCGACGCCGCCGGCAAGATGATGGGCCTGGCCTCCTACGGCACCCCCGGCGACCTCACCTTCGGGGGCGCCCTCGGCTTCACCGACGAGGACTTCACCGTCGGCGTCGTCCCACCCGACCTGCGGTCCACGGGCAGCACGGACGAGGAGACGGCCACCATCCGGTACTGGCTGGAGCACCTGGAGAAGACCCTCCCGGACGCCCCCAACCGCAGCGTGCGCCGCTTCGACCCGCGCGCCGGCCGCTACACCAAGGTCAGCGACCGGGACCCCTTCGAGTACCGCGACATCGCCGCCACCGCACAGGCAGCCCTTGAGCGGGCCGTCATGGGCCTGGTCCGCGGCCTCCTCCGGGAGACCGGTGAGACCACGCTCCTCATCGCCGGCGGCGTGGGCTTCAACGCCACCCTCAACGGCAAGATCATGCGGATGCCCGAGGTCCGGGATCTCTTCGTCCAGCCGCTCGCCGGCGACCAGGGAGTCTCGCTCGGTGCGGCGGTCTGGGTCGCCGCGCAGGAGGGCGACCGGATCAAACCCATGAACGGCTCGGTCGCCTGGGGCCCGCAGTGGTCCCCCGACGCGATCCGCCACGTCCTGGACGCCTCCGGCACCGCCTACACGGAGCCCGCCGACATCGCCGCCGCCACCGCCGAGGTGCTGGCCGCCGGCGGGGTGTCCGGCTGGTTCCAGGGCCGCGCCGAGGGCGGACCCCGCGCGCTGGGCCACCGCAGCATGGTCGCCGTGCCCGACCCCGAGTCCACCCGCGACCGGGTCAACGTACGCATCAAGGACCGCGAGGCGTGGCGCCCGTTCGCCCCCAGCATGCAGGAGGAGGCCGCCGAGGCCCTCATCGGCACCGCCACCCCGCTGCCCTACATGATCGTCACGACTCCCGTGACCGAGGCCGGCGCCGCGGCCATGCCGGCCGTCGTGCACAGCGACCGCACCACCCGGCCGCAGACCGTCTCCGCCACCGTCGACCCGCTCTACCACCGCCTCATCGGCGAGGTCGGCCGGCACACCGGTACCGCCGTCGTCATGAACACCTCCTTCAACGGTCGCGACGAACCGGTCGTGTGCAGCCCCCGCGACGCCCTCGCCACCTTCCACCGGCTGCCCCTCGACGCCCTCGCCCTCGGCCCGTTCCTGGTACGGCGTTCCGCCGGACACCCCGGGGAGGCCGACGCGTGACCGCCCCGGTACGACCGGAGACCGCCGGGGCGGCCCCGGGAGCCGCCCCGGCCGCCCTGTCCGTTCCGTCCGAAGAGGAGATCCACTCCCGGCTCGTGGGCTGGCTCGCCGAAGCGGTCCTCGCCCCGGACACGGCCCCCGCTTCCCCCCTGCGCGATCTCGGCGTGGACTCCCTCGACCTGATCCGCACCGCCCGCCGCATCGAAGCGGCCTTCGGCGTACGGGTGCAGCTGCGCGAGCTGTTCGCCCCCGAGCTGACCACGGCCCGCCTCGCCGGGCTCGTCGCCGAGCGGGCCGCCCTGCGCGGCGACGGCTCTGCGGCCGCACCGCCCGGCACCGCCCACGGCCCGGTCGTCCTCACCCCGTCCCAGGAACAGGCCTGGGAGGAGCAGACGGGCGAGCGCGGCCACTGGAACCAGGCCATGCTCTTCACCACCCGGCCGGGAATCGACCCCGAGCTGTTCGCCGAGGCCGTCCGGCGGCTGGTCGCCGGCCACGCGTCGCTGCGCCTGGCCGTCGAGGAGCGCCCGGCCCGGCGGCCCCGGCAGCAGACGTGGGCCCTGGCCACCGACGGCCCGCCCGGTGCGGCGCTCGGCGCCGTGCTCGACACCGTCGACGTCTCGGAGCTCGCCGACGCGGACCTGTCGGCCGCTGTCACCCTGCGCTGCGCGGTCGAGCAGCGCTCCCTGGACCCGCATGCCGGCCGCGTGGCCCGTTTCGTCCGCTTCGACGCCGGCCCGTCCCGGTCCGGACGGCTGCTGATCGTCGTCCATCAGCTCGCCGTCGACATGGTCTCGTGGTCCGTCCTGCTCGCAGACCTGGAGGAGGTGTACACAGCGCTGGAGGAGGGCCGGCGCGACGTGTGGCCGGCCGAGGGCACCTCCTATCCGGAGTGGGCACAGGCCCTCGCGGCCCACGCCCGCACCCCCGAGGCGGAAGAGCAGGCGCAGTGGTGGACGGAGGTGGCCCGCACCCGGGCCGCCCTGCCGCCGGACCGCCCCGTAGCCGACCCGCGGGCCGTGAACACCGCCGCCACCGCGGCCACCCACCGCGAGGAGTTCCCCGCCGAACTCACCCCGCGCCTCCACGCGGCGGCCCGCGCCCACCGGGCCCACCCGGGCGACCTCGTCCTCCATGCCCTCGGCGAGGTGCTGGCCGAACGGCTCG
Source organism: Streptomyces sp. NPDC044571 (assembly GCF_040647115.1). NCBI lineage: Bacteria > Bacillati > Actinomycetota > Actinomycetes > Kitasatosporales > Streptomycetaceae > Streptomyces > Streptomyces sp. NPDC044571. Next base: position 72,348 of record NZ_JBEZBN010000010.1, on the reverse strand, counting down.
GCGAGTCGGCGGTCCGCGTGGACGTACTGCGCCACGGCCGCGAGGAGAGCGTCGGGAGCACGCATCTGGCCCGCACCACCGGTTGGTTCACCACGACGGTCCCGGTCCGCCTGGACCTGACCCCCGGCACCCCGGCCGAACGCCTCGCGCGGACCGTGGGCCACCTCGCGGCCCTCCCCGGCGGCGGCGTGGGCCAGGGCGCGCTCGCCCGGCACGGCCGGCCGGGCATCGCCGCCGTCCTGCGCGCCGCCCCGCCCAGCGACGTCTCGTTCGACTACGAGGGCGGCGACGCCGACGCCCTGCCCCTGGGTACCCTCCTGCCGGACGTGGCCCCGGAACCGGTCGGCGACATCACGGCTCCGCACTGGACGCGCCCGCACCCGGTCGAGGTGATCGCGACCACCGAGGACGGGACGCTGCGCGTCGAGTGGTGGTACTCCACCGCCCTGCACGAGGAGGCGACCGTGCGCGCGCTCGCCGCCCGCCACCGGGCCGTCCTCACCGCCCTCCTCCATGCTCTCACCGGGTGCGACGCACCCGGTGCTCCCGAGACGCCCACCCGCTGAACGCCCCACGGACAGACCGGAAGACGCCTGCCATGACCTTGCCCAGCGTGCTGGACCCCTTCTTCGCCCTCGCCCGCTCGGACCCGGACCGGCCCGCCGTCGTCGACAATGGCGTGACCGTCGGATACGGCCAACTGGCGCGCTGGGCAGGGGCGGTGGCCGACCTGGTGGCCACCCGAGCCCCGGCGGGCGCACCACCGGTGGTGGCCGTCCACACGCACCACAGCGTCCGCGACATCGCGGCGATCCTAGGCGTCCTCGCCGCCGGCCGGGGCTACGTCCCGGTCGCCGACGGGCCGGCCGGCCACGCAGACCCAGCCTTGCACGCCCTCGGCTGCCGGGAGCTGATCGCCACCGCCGATACCGGCCGGCTGCCCGCCGTCGACCGGGTGCTGCGGCCCAACTGGGGCCGCTCGCACGCCCCTCTGCCCGACGCCGGCCAACCCGTCCGGGCGCAGGACCCCGCCTACGTCCTGTTCACCTCGGGCTCCACCGGCGCGCCCAAGGCGGCCGTCGTCCCGCACGGCGCGCTGCAGGCCGTCCTGCCGCACCTGCGCCGGCGGTACGGCGTCGGACCCGGCACCGTCGCTCTCAACTTCCACCGCGCGGACGGCGACACCAGCCTGGAGGAGACCCTGCCGGTCCTGCTCTCGGGCGGGCTCGTCGTTCTCGACGAGGACAGTGAGGCGGACCTCGACCGGGTCCTGACCGATCACGAGGTCACCCTCGTCAACCTGCCCGTCGACTACTGGCACCTCTACACCGGCCATCTGCTGGACACCGGCCGTGCCCTGCCCCGCTCCGTCGAGACCGTCGTGATCGGTGGCGAGGCCGTCCGGCCCGACATGCTGAACCGCTGGCGGCGGCTCGGCGCCGACCACGTCGTCCTGCTCAACACCTACGGGTCCACCGAAACCGCGCTGGTCACCCACAGCGCCGTCCTCGCCGGCCCGGGCGCGCCGGCGGACTTCCCGGACGGGGTGCCGATCGGCCGCCCGCTGCCCTCCGTACGGCAGGCCGTGGTGCCCAGGCCCGACGTGCCGCACGGCCCCGGGGAACTCCTCGTGGCCGGACCCCAGCTGGCCACCGGGTACGCCGACGACCCGGAGCGCACCGCCGACCGGTTCGTCGAGACGACTCACGGCGGAGTCACCGACCGGTGGTACCGCACCGGGGACCTCGTCACCGAGGGCGCCGACGGTGCGCTCGTCTTCCACGGCCGCCTCGACCACCAGGTCAAGATCCGCGGGCACCGCGTGGACCTGATGGACGTCGAGGGGGCCTTGGGCCGGCTCCCGGGTGTGACGGCCGTCGCCGCCGCGGCGCACACCAAGGGCGAACACACGGTCCTGGTGGCCTTCGTCGTCCTCGCGAACACGGCGTCCGAGGCGTCCCGAGCCTCCCGCGGATCCGGCGCCGACACCGCCGCCGCGGCCCTGCGCGAGCGGCTGCGGGCCATCCTCCCGGGCCCCCTCGTCCCCGACCGGGTCGTCGCCGTGCCCGAGCTGGTGCACACCCGCACCGGCAAGGTCGACCGCGCGAAGACCCGGGACCGGTACCTGTGACCAACCGACTCTTCGACGCCTCGGTCGCCCCCGCCGCCGTACCCGAGGCGGACGCCCGCGGCCCCTGGGCGTACTTGTGGTGGCTGGCACGGATCCGCCCGTGGCCGCTGGTCCTCGCCGCCGTGCTCGGCGCCCTCTGGATGGTCCCGCTGGCGCTGATCCCACTGGTCCTCGGACGGGCCGTCGACGAAGCCGGGCAGGCCACCGGCCAGGCCGGGCTCTACCTGTGGTCGCTGCTCGCCCTCGGCCTCGGCCTCGTCCAGGGCCTCGCCGGCGCCGGCCTCATCCAGGCCGCCGTCGGCGCCGAGGCCCACGCCCTGTCGGTCACGCACCGCGTGCTGCTGCGGCAGGTCGTGCGGCTCGGCGCCACCCTGCGCGGCAAGGCCCGTGCAGGGGACGTGGCGGCCTCCGCGACGGCCGACGTGGAGAGCATCGGCAACGCCTTCGAGGTCGTCGGCCGCACCATCGGGGCGGTCGTCGCCGCCGTACTGGTGGCCGTGGCCCTCACCCTCACCTCGCCCGTCCTCGGGCTGGCCGTGCTCATCGGCGTCCCCGCCGCCGTCTTCGGCATCGGCCCCCTGCTGCGGCCCCTCCAGGAACGCGACGAGGCCCAGCGCGAGAAGATGGGCATCGCCACGTCCCAGGCCGGCGACATCGTGGCGGGGCTGCGCATCCTGCGCGGCATCGGCGGCGAGGCCGTCTTCGCCGAGCGCTTCCGCCGTACCAGCCAGCAGGTGCGCCGGGCCGGTGAGTCCGCCGGCCGGATGGAGGCCTGGCTCCAGGCCGCCGGGGTCTTCCTGCCCGGACTGGTCACCGTCGGCATCGTCTGGCTCGGTGCCCGCCTCGCGCTGAACGGCACCATCACCGCCGGTGAACTCGTCGCGTTCTACGGCGCCTCGGCCTTCCTCACCCTGCCCGTCAGCACGGCCACCGAAGCCGCCGAGACCCTCAGCCTCGCCAAGGTCGCCGCCGGCCGCGTCTGCACCCTGCTGCGCCTGGCCCCGGAGACCGTCCGCCCCACCCACCCCGAACCGCTGCCGGCCGGAGCCCTCGCCGTGGCCGACGCCGGCACCGGCATCACCGCCGCCGCGGGCCGCCTCACCGTGGTCACCGCCCCCGCCGACCGCATCGGCGACCTCGCCGACCGCCTCAGCCGCCCCGGCGCCGGCGGCGGCACCGCGGCCGTCCGGCTCGGCGGCGTACCCCTGGACCGGGCGGATCCCGGCGAGGTGTCCGACCGGCTGCTGCGTTCCGGACCCGCCGACATCCTCTTCAGCGGCACCGTGCGGGAGGAGCTCACCACCGGGTCCGCCCGGTCCCAGGCAGCCCTGGACCGGGCCCTGTTCGCGGCCGACGCGGCCGATGTCGTCGACGCCCTGCCCGGCGGCCTGGACGCCTGGCTGGACGAGGGGGGCCGCGCCCTGTCCGGCGGTCAGCGCCAGCGGCTGGTCCTCGCCCGCGCCCTGGCCGCGGCCCCCGACGTGCTGGTCCTGGAGGACCCCACCGCCTCGGTCGACGCCCATACCGAGGCCCGCATCGTCAACAGGGTCGCCGCCCTGCGCGCCGGCCGGACCACGGTGGTCTTCAGTGACAGCCCGCTGTGGCGGGCCGCCGCCGACCATGTGGTCCGCATCGGCGCGGAGCCCGTCCCCGGCAGCACCGACCGCTCCGCAGGAGTGCCCTCATGACCACCGCCCCCACCCAGGCCCCCGCGGCGGGTCCGGGCACCCCACCGGACCCCGGACCCGCCGGACCGTCCGCCGCCGGCCGGCTGCCGCTGGCCGACGGGGCCGAGGTCCGCGCCTGGACCGGTCTCTTCCTCCGCGGCGAGGCCCGCCGACTGGCCCTGACCTTCGGGCTGTTCGCCGCCGCTCTGGCTGCGAGCCTGGTCGGCCCCCGACTGCTGGGACACCTGGTCGAGTCGGTCAAGGACGGCACCACCGCCGGCCACGTCGACGTGCTCGCCCTCGCCTTCGTCGCCATCCTCGTCGGTCACGCCCTCCTCGCCCGTGCCGCCCGCACCCAGGCCACGCTGCTCGGCGAACGCGTCCTCGCCCGCACCCGCGAGGACTTCGTCCACCGGGTACTCGGACTGCCCCTGTCCGAGGTGGAGGCGGTCGGCACGGGCGACCTGCTCAGCCGCGCCACCACCGACGCCGACCGGCTGAACGAGAGCATCCGGCAGGCCGTCCCCCGCATCGCGCTGGCAGCCGTCACCCTCGTGTTCACCTTCGCGGCCATCCTGCTCACCTCACCGCTGCTCGCCCTCGGCCTGCTGGCCGGCGCACCGTTCGCGGTCCTCTCCACGTGGTGGTACCGGCCGCGCGCCACCCGCGCGTACGAGCTGCTCCTCGCGCAGGAGGCCGACGTGCTGGCCGTCACCCACGAGACCACGCGCGGCGCCGCCACCGTCGAGGCCCTCGGGCTCGGACCGCGGCAGCTCCGGCGCCACGGCACGGCCGTGGACCGGGTGGTGCGCACCCGGCAGCGCACCACCTGGCTGCAGACCATCTGGTTCCCGAGCCTGGACCTGGCCACGATGGTCCCGATGGCGCTCACCCTCCTCATCGGCGGACTCGCCTACCAGCGCGGCGAGGTGGGGCTGGCAGAGCTGACCGCCGTCGTGCTCTACGTCCAGGCCCTCGGTGAGCCCCTGAACGACCTGCTGACCTGGACCGATGAACTCCAGATCGGCAACGCTGCACTGCGCCGGATCCTCGGTGTCGAGCGGTTGCCCCGCGAGGAGCCGCGGCCACCGGCCCCCACCGACGGGCACGCCATCCGCCTCGAAGGGGTCTGCTTCGGCTACGGGCCGGGCCGCGAGGTCCTCACCGGCATCGACCTCGACATCGCCGTCGGCGAGCGGCTGGTGGTCGTCGGCGCCTCCGGCGCGGGCAAGTCCACCCTCGGCAAGCTGCTCGCGGGCGTGCACCACCCCAGCCGGGGGACCGTGCGGATCGGCGGCGCCGACGTCACCACACTGCCGGTGGGACAGCTGCGGCGGGAGATCGTACTCGTCACCCAGGAACAGCACGTGTTCACCGGCACGGTACGGGAGAACCTGCTGCTGGCCCACGACGGCGCCGGGGGCCGTGCCGAGGACGACATCGGGGGTCGTGCGGCGGACGCGGGGTTGTGGGAGGTGCTGGAGACCGTCCTCCTCGCGGACTGGGTGCGGTCGCTGCCCGACGGCCTGGACAGCGGGATCGGGCCGGGCGCGGCCCCGGTCGCCCCCTCGCACGCCCAGCAACTGGCCCTCGCCCGGCTGCTGCTGTCGGACCCGTACGCGCTGGTCCTCGACGAGGCCACCGCGCTGCTGGACTCCACGGCGTCGCGCCGGGTCGAACGCTCGCTCGCCGCGCTCATCGAGGGGCGTACGGTCATCTCGATCGTGCACCGCCTGGACGCCGTACGCGACGCGGACCGGATCGCGGTCATGGACGGCGGACGGATCGTCGAGCTCGGCAGCCACGCCGAACTCCTGGCGGCCGACGGGGCCTACGCGAGCTTGTGGCACTCCTGGGACTCGGCACGCCGCGCCTGAGCGGCGCGTGCGGAACCGAGCCGGCCGCCGGGGCGGTGCATGCGGCGCCCGGCCCGGCGGCCCCGTGCGGGAAGGCCGCGTCGGACGGGTTTCAGACGACGTCGCCCGGCCGTGACTGGAGCAGGGTGAGGACCGCGCCCTCCGGGTCCGCGACCGTGACCAGCCGGCCCGTGAGGGCCTCCCGGGGCGGCTGGACGATGCGTCCGCCGAGCAGCTGGACCTGTACGGCGGCGGCGTCGGCGTCCGCGACCTCGAAGTACGTCATCCAGTGCGGCCCCCGGTCGTGCGGGAGCGAACGGCCGACCCCGTGCACGGCGGCGACCGGCCGGTCGTCCAGTACGAGGGTGAGGTAGTCGAAGTCCGCGCCGGCCGCGTCGTGGCTGCGGGCCTCGTGGCCGAAGACGTGCTCGTAGAACTTGCCGACCGTGGAGGTGTCCTGGGTGACCAGTTCGTTCCAGACCGGCGTCCCGGGCACGCCCGACAGCTGGGTCCTGATGTGGTCACCGGCCTGCCAGAGTCCGAAGATCGCCCCCAGCGGGTCGGAGCAGATCGCCACCCGCCCGGCGCTGCCCGCATCGAGGGGGCCGACGGCGACCGTGCCGCCGCAGGAGCGGATCGTCTCGGCCGTGGCGTCGGCGTCGTCCGTCGCGAAGTACGTCGTCCAGGCCACCGGCAGGTGCCGGTCCGGCGGCATCTCGCCGATACCGGCCACCTCCTGGCCGCCGAGCAGCGCGCGGACGTACGGGCCGAAGGGCTCGGGGCCGGGCACGTACTCCCAGCCGAACAGGTCGCCGTAGAACGCCTCGGTGCTCCCGAGGCCGTGCACCATCAGACTCGCCCAGCACGGGGTGCCGGGCGGGCGCCGTGTCGGTTCCACTGCCTCGGTCATGTCAGCCGTCTCCTCCGTCGTCGGGCGCGCGCGTCCCGCAGGAGATGCTGTCACTCCGGCGGGTCCGGCGCGCCCCGACCGGGCCGATCCGGGGGAGCGGCGCGCAGATGACCGAATCAGCGCGGCCTGTCGGAGCCGGGCGGGCCCGCAGCCGCGAGGTGGGAGGAAGATGGACCGTATGACTGAGAACCCTGCGCGCTCCCCGATCCTCTCCGCGTCCGAACTGATGGCCGAGCTGGCCGGTGGGCGGCCGCCGGTGCTGCTGGACGTCCGCTGGCAGCTCGGCGGCCCCGACCTGCGGCCCGCGTACGAGGCCGGCCACCTGCCGGGGGCGGTGTACGTCGACCTCGATCGCGAACTGGCAGGTCCGGTGCGTCCGGACGGGCGGGGCGGGCGCCACCCGCTGCCCGATCCGGAGGAGTTCGGGGCGGTGATGCGCCGGGCCGGGGTCCGCGCCGACGTGCCGGTGGTGGCGTACGACGGGGGTCAGGGCTGGGGAGCGGCGCGGGCCTGGTGGCTGCTGCGCTGGACGGGGCACCGGGACGTGCGGGTGCTGGACGGGGGCCTGACCGCGTGGACGGAGGCGGGCGGCACGGTGTCCGCCGACGCCGTCTCCGCAGCGGAAGGGGATTTCAAGCCAACTCCGGGGGCGGTCGGGCTGCTGGACGCGGACGCGGCAGCTGCGCTCGCCCGCCAGGGCATCCTCCTGGACGCCCGCGCGGGGGAGCGCTACCGCGGCGAGGTCGAGCCGATCGACCCGGTGGGCGGGCACATCCCGGGTGCGGTGTCGGCCCCGACCACCGAGAACCTGGGCCCGGACGGGCGGTTCCTCGCACCGCAGGCCCTGCGGGCGCGCTTCACCGCGCTCGGGGTCACGGGGCAGGCCCCGGTCGGCGTGTACTGCGGTTCGGGGGTCTCCGGCGCGCAGGAGGTACTCGCGCTGGAGGTGGCGGGGATCCCGTCGGCCCTCTACGCGGGCAGCTGGTCGGACTGGTCCTCGGACCCGCGGCGCCCGGTCGCCACGGGAGCGGACCCGCGGTAACGGCGCCCGCAGCGGGCGGGTGGGTCGGGTGGGCGGAGCGGGCGGGTGGATCGGGTGGGCGGCGCCGAGGGGCGCCCGCCCGCCCGAGCCTCCTGCTACTCCTGTTTCTTGCGGCGGGTGCCGAAGACGATCTCGTCCCAGCTGGGAACCGCCGCGCGGCGGCCGGGGCGGACCCCGTCGGCCTCCGCCTGGCGGTCGGTGGTGCCGGTCAGGCGTTCCCGGTGGCCCGCCACCGTGCGCGGCATGAGCACGTCCGCGTACGCGGCTCCGGCGCTCGCCGACGCCGCCGGCGGCTCCTCCGCCTCCGGCTCCTCCGCGGGGACGTCGGTGCGTTCCGGAACCACCAGGTCGCCGCGGAAGCTCGGGACCGCTTCCAGCAGGCTGGTCAGGGAGTCCCGCTCCTCCTCCGGCTCGGGTGCCGGAGCCGGGGCCGTGTGGTTGGCGGCCCGCTCCAACTGCCGGTCGAGGGCGCGGTCCAGCGGCCGGTCCCGCGGCAGCCGCGCGATCCTCGGCACGAAGGGGAAGCTCGGCTCCGGGGTCGCGGGCAGGTCGTCCGCCTCGCCGATCAGGGAGCGGGCCTCGTCGTCCACGGCGACGACCAGCCGGCGCGGCGGGTCGTACGTCCAGCTCGCCGAGTGCGGTTCCCCCGCGACCCGGTAGACCAGCAGTACTTCCCAGGTGCCGTCGTCGCGGCGCCAGGAGTCCCACTGGACCGACTCCTTCTCCGCGCCGCGCAGCGTGAGCCGCTCCTGCACGGCCTCGCCGAGCTGCGGTCCGGTGTTCTCGCCGGGACGGCGTACGGGAGTCTTGCGCGCCCGCTCCGCCATGAACGCGCGCTCGGCGAGCACGGGGCCCTCGAAGCGGCGTACGCGCTCGACGGGGATGCCGGCGAACTGGGCGACCTCCTCCGCGGAGGCACCGGCCCGTATGCGGGCCTGGATGTCGCGGGGGCGGAGGTGGCTCTCCACCTCGATCTCGATCTGGTTGAGGCGTGCGCGGTCGTTGCGCACGGCAGCCCGCAGCCGTTCGTCGATCGGAAGCGTGTACTCCGTGCTGTCCGCAGCCTTGAGCACCAGTCGTGTGCCGTCATTTGAGACGGCCACGACACGCAGTTCGGGCATGGGGACCTCCCGGGTGGTGCCTGCCGACGTCACGTGCGTCGCTGCTTCCGCTAGTCGAGTGTGGCCTGCCCGGGTGCAGCCTGCCACAACCTTGCCGAGTTCAACCGGCGTGTCGGGCATGCGCCCTTGATCGCCGTTATGGCACGGTTACCTGTTGGGCACACACAGTGACCGAATGATTACTGTGCGCAGCAGGATCCGTGCAATGCCGCGGCATCACCGGTCTTGAGTGCCGTTTCTCCATCAGCCGGCTCCCTCTCCCGGGTCCGGACATCCGGAAGGAAGGACGGCCCCAGGGCTCGCCACAGTACTCCATTCGGGCCACCTGGGTGGACCGCCGCGCCGCCGAACTTGTCCGGGGCGGCGGCAGTTGGGCTGCCCCGGATCGGGCCGGACCTGCGGACCTGCCCGTTTTCGGGTGGTGTGCTTCACAGAATCCGCAGAAATGGAACTTTGGCTTCGCCGGGTCGGCGGGGAGAGCGGCCGGACACCCCGCTGCCCGGCTGCTCCTGAGTCCGGGTCAGTCCCCGGGCCCGCCTCCGGTCAGTCCCCGAGGACGCGCCGCAGGTAGTCGTTGCCGAACAGCCGGTCCGGGTCCAGCCGGTCCCGCAGTGCGGTGAACTCGCCGAAGCGCGGGTAGGCGCGGGAGAGGTACTCCGCGTCCCGCGTGTGCACCTTGCCCCAGTGCGGCCGGCCGCCGTGCGCCGTGAAGATCTGCTCGGCGGCCGTGAAGTAGTCCTGGTACGGGGTGCCCCGGTACATGTGCACCGCGATGTACGCCGTGTCGCGCCCCGAGGCCGTCGACAGCGCGATGTCGTCCGCCGGAGCCGTCCGCACCTCCACCGGGAAGCTGATCCGCAGCCCGGAGCGGTCCACCATCGCCCGCAGCTCCCGCAGGGCCTCGACCACCTGCTCGCGCGGAAGGGCGTACTCCATCTCCACGAAGCGCACGCGGCGCGGACTGGTGAACACCTTGTACGGGATGTCCGTGTAGGTCCGGGCCGACAGCGCCCGGCTGGCGATCCGGGCGATGGACGGGATGGTGGCGGGGACGGCGCGGCCCAGCGAGTTGACGGCCTGGAAGACGCCGTTGGACAGCAGCTCGTCCTCGACCCAGGCGCTCAGCGCCCCGGGCGGGGCGGCGGGGCCCTGGCTGCGGTTGTTGCGCTTGGTGTTGCAGTTGCCGGTGTGCGGGAACCAGTAGAACTCGAAGTGCTCGTTCTCCGCGAAGTGCTGCTCGAACTCCCCGGTCACCCGGTCGAAGCCCATGGGCTCCTCACGGGCGGTCAGGAAGAACAGCGGCTCCACGGCGAAGGTGAGCGCGGTGACGATGCCGAGGGCCCCGATGCCGATCCGGGCGGCCGCGAAGACCTCGGGATTCTCCTTCTCGGAGCAGGTCAGCAGCCGGCCGTCGGCGGTGACCAGCTCCAGGCCGCGGATCTGGGCGGCGATGGAGGCGGAATCGCGGCCCGTGCCGTGGGTGCCGGTGCTGGTGGCGCCGGAGACGGTCTGCTCCATGATGTCGCCCATGTTGGTGAGCGAGAGGCCCTCGCGCGCCAGGGCCCGGTTGAGGTCCTTGAGCGCGGTGCCCGCCGCCACGGTGACGGTGCCGGCCTCCCGGTCGATCGCGCGGATCCCGGCCAGCGCCTGCGGGCGTACGAGCACCCCGTCCGTCGCGGCGGCCGCGGTGAAGGAGTGGCCGGTGCCCACCGCCTTCACCCTCAGGCCGTCCTCGGCGGCCCGCCGGACCGCCTCCTGAAGCTCCCCGACCGAGGCCGGGGTCACCACCCGGGCCGGATTGGCCGAGACGTTGCCCGCCCAGTTACGCCACGCGGTCCCGTAGTTCGCTGCTGTCGCCGTCCCCATCGGTGGAGCGCTCCTCCCCTTGCGCCGGCCTCGTCAGCCGGCGGAATCCCGCGAACGCCACCGCCGCCGCGGCCGCCCCCGCCGAGATGGAGACGACGTACCCGGTCCTGGCGCCGGCCGCGTCGATCACCCAGCCGGCCACCGAGGAGCCGATCGCGACGCCGACCGCGAGCCCGGTGCTGGTCCAGGTCATGCCCTCGGTCAGCTTTTCGCGTGGTACGTGCGCCTCGATCAGGGCCATCGTGGTGACCATCGTGGGAGCGATGGCGAGGCCCGAGACGAAGAGCGCCACCGACAGAAACGGAAGGTTCCCGGCCAGTAGGAGGGGGATCATACTCACGGCCATCGCACAGATGCCCAGGACCCAGCGGATTTCCACCCGGCCCTTGAAGCGCAGCAGTCCGAAGACGATGCCCGCCAGGCAGGACCCGAGGGCCCAGACGGAGAGGACGAAGCCGGTGGCGGACTTGTGGCCGTGCTCCTCGGCGAAGGCCAGTGTCGCCACGTCGATGGAGCCGAAGATCGCTCCGGTCGCCACGAAGGTCGCCACCAGGACCTGGAGCCCGCGCGAGCGCAGGGCCGAGGAGGCGTCGGGCTGTTCGTGGCGCGGATGCGGCTTCGGCTCGGTGCCGCGCAGGGCGGTGAGCCACCAGACGCCGACGAGCAGGCAGACGGTCGCGACGAGCGGACCGGCCTCGGGGAACCAGCTCGCGGACAGCGTCGTGGCCACGGGCGGGCCCAGGATGAAGCAGACCTCGTCCAGGACCGACTCGAAGGAGTACGCCGTGTGGAGTTGGGGGGTGTCGCGGTAGAGGGCGCTCCAGCGCGCGCGGACCATCGATCCCACGCTCGGCACGCAGCCCGCGACGGCGGAGAAGACGAACAGGGTCCAGTCGGGCCAGCCGTTGGCAGCTGCGACGAGCAGGGCCGACACGGCGGCCACGGCCACCAGGGTCACCGGCCGCAGCACCCGCCGCTGGCCGTACTGGTCCACGAGGCGGGATATCTGCGGGCCCAGGACGGCGGCGGAGAGCGCGATGGTGGCCGTGAGTGCGCCGGCCAGGGCGTAGCGGCCGTCGATCTCGGTGATCATCGTCAGGACGCCCACGCCGACCATGGCGATCGGCATCCGCCCGATGAGTCCGGCGGCGCTGAACCCCTTGGTTCCGGGGGCGGCGAAAATCGCGCGGTAGGGGCTCGGCAAGGAGGGCTCCGTAAGGGACGTGAACAGCCCGTACAGATTACGTCCGCTCTGCGGCGCCCGCACGGGTGGAGGGGAGGGAAGAGGGAAGTAAGGGTCACCTTACCTGCGGGAACGGGGTGTCCGGCCGGTGAGGCCGGTTACCGGCGGTCGGCGGCGGGTGGCAGGATTCGGGACATGTCTGACCAGCTCCCGAACCGCGCCCCGGGCGAGGGCGGCACGGCCCGCCCGTACGACGCCCTGCTCCTGCTCTCCTTCGGCGGTCCCGAGGGACCCGACGACGTCGTGCCCTTCCTGGAGAACGTCACGCGCGGGCGCGGCATCCCGCGCGAACGCCTCAAGGAGGTCGGGCAGCACTACTTCGGCTTCGGCGGCGTCAGCCCGATCAACGCGCAGAACCGCGAACTGCTGGACGCGCTGCGCAAGGACTTCGCCGAGCACGGGCTGGACCTGCCCGTGTACTGGGGGAACCGGAACTGGTCGCCGTACCTGACCGATGTCCTGCGTGAGATGGTCCAGGACGGCCGCCGCCGGATCGCGGTGCTCGCCACCAGCGCGTACGCCTCGTACTCCGGATGCCGGCAGTACCGGGAGAACCTCGCCGACGCACTGGCAACCCTCGAAGGGGAAGGCCTGGCGCTGCCGCGGGTGGACAAGCTGCGGCACTACTTCAACCACCCCGGCTTCGTGGAGCCCATGATCGACGGGGTGCTCGGCGCACTGGAGTCGCTGCCCGAGAAGGTCCGGGACGGCGCGCACCTCGCCTTCACCACCCACTCGATCCCGACCGCCGCGGCCGACACCTCCGGCCCCGTCGAGGACCACACCGAGGACGGCGAGGGCGGGGCGTACGTCAAGCAGCACCTCGACGTCGCCCGGGTGATCGCCGAGGCGGTCGCGCAGCGGACCGGCCGGGCCCACCCCTGGCAGCTCGTCTACCAGTCCCGCAGCGGCGCCCCGCACATCCCCTGGCTGGAACCCGACATCTGCGACCACCTGGAGGCCCTCCACGGGGACGGCGCACCGGCCGTCGTCATGGTGCCGATCGGCTTCGTGTCGGACCACATGGAGGTCCTCTACGACCTCGACACCGAGGCCACCGCCAAGGCGGCCGAGCTGGGCCTGCCGGCTGAGCGCTCCGCGACCGTCGGCGCCGATCCGCGCTTCGCCGAAGCCGTACGGGAACTGGTCCTGGAGCGCGCCGCGAAGGAACGCGGGGAGTCGCCCGAGGAATGCTGGGTGGGGCTGCTGGGCGCGTCCCACGACCTGTGCGCCGTGGGCTGCTGCCCCTCGCGCAGCCCGCGTCCGGCCGCCGCGGGCGCCGACAGCCCCTACGCGTAGGAGGGTGGGACCGATCGTGATCCCAGAGGAACTGAAGGCCGAGCTGCTCGACGTGGGCCTGGAGGCCGCCCGGCGGGCCGGAGAGCTCCTCCGGGACGGCCGGCCCGCCGACCTGGCGGTGGCGAAGACGAAGAGCAGCCCGATCGACGTGGTGACCGAGATGGACATCGCGGCGGAGAAGCTGATCACCTCCGTCCTCGCGGAGCGGCGGCCCGAGGACGGGCTGCTGGGCGAGGAGGGCGCGGACAGCCCGGGGACGAGCGGCGTGCGCTGGGTCGTGGACCCGCTGGACGGCACCGTCAACTACCTGTACGGGCTGCCGAGCTGGAGCGTCTCGGTGGCGGCCGAGTACCGGGGCGAGACGGTGGTGGGAGTCGTGGCCGCGCCGATGCGCGGGGAGACGTACCACGCGGTGCTCGGGGGCGGCGCGTGGAGCGGCGGGGTCCGGCTGGCCTGCCGGGCGGCCGCACCGCTGGACCAGGCGCTGGTGGGGACCGGCTTCGCGTACCTCCAGGCCCGCAAGGAGCAGCAGGCCGAGGTCGCACGGGTGGTGATCCCCCGGGTACGGGACATCCGCCGGGGCGGCTCGGCGGCGCTGGACCTCAGCGACGTGGCCGCGGGGCGGCTGGACGCGTACTACGAGCGCGGCCTGAACCCCTGGGACCTGGCCGCCGGCGAGCTGATCGCCCGGGAGGCCGGGGCGCTGACGGGCGGGCGCCCGGGGCGGCCCGCCTCGGGGGAGCTGGCGCTGGCCGCCACCCCCGCGGTGTTCGCCTCGCTCCAGCCGCTGCTGGAGGAGGCCGGGGCCTGGCACGACTAGGCCGCCGGCCCCCGGCCCCCGGCCCCCGGCCCCCGGCCGCGGAGCCCGGACCCCGGACAGGAAGGAACCCCGGCTGCCGGGCGGGCGGCCGGGGTCCGGGGGGTGGAGTTCGGTGATCAGCAGGCGGAAACCGGCACTCCGTGCTCGGCTGCGAGGCGCTGGAGGTCTTCCAGTTCCGCCTGCTCCACTTCCACGAGGAAGTCGTCGCCCGTCTCACGGGCGTGCCTGAGGTCCGACTGCGTGGTCCTGATGCGCTGCAGGAGACCTGCGGTGAATGCGTCCATGTGGGTGCGCCCCCTCTGCGTGGGTCGGCGGCGGTCGGCACGCGGCAGTCCGCCGTCAGGGAGTGGATGGGGTGTGCTCTCGTCCTCCCCGGCACCCTGGGCGCAGAAACCTCGCAAGACGAGGGAATCCTCACTTCCATGGGACCCAGGGGGCCTGAGCGGCGTCTTACAGCCGGTTTACGGCTGAAAAGGGCAGGATGGACGACGCCCATACACGTGTGTGCCCTGATGGGGGCACGTCCCAGCGGTAGCTGGGGGAGCTCGGAGGAAGGAAGCGACGTGCGCGTACTCGTCGTCGAGGACGAGCAGCTGCTCGCCGATGCGGTGGCCACCGGACTGCGCCGGGAGGCCATGGCGGTGGACGTCGTGTACGACGGCGCCGCGGCCCTGGAGCGCGTCGGGGTGAACGACTACGACGTGGTCGTCCTCGACCGGGACCTTCCGCTCGTGCACGGCGACGACGTCTGCCGGAAGATCGTCGAGCTCGGCATGCCCACCCGGGTGCTGATGCTGACCGCCTCCGGCGACGTGAGCGACCGGGTCGAGGGGCTGGAGCTCGGCGCCGACGACTACCTGCCGAAGCCCTTCGCGTTCACCGAGCTGACCGCCCGCGTGCGGGCCCTCGGGCGGCGCACCACCGTCGCGCTGCCGCCGGTCCTGGAGCGGGCCGGCATCAAGCTGGACCCGAACCGCCGTGAGGTGTTCCGCGAGGGCCGGGAGGTGCAGCTGGCACCCAAGGAGTTCGCGGTTCTGGAGGTCCTCATGCGGAGCGAGGGGACCGTGGTCTCCGCCGAGCAGCTGCTGGAGAAGGCATGGGACGAGAACACCGACCCCTTCACCAACGTGGTCCGGGTGACGGTCATGACACTGCGGCGCAAGCTGGGGGAGCCGCCGGTCATCGTGACCGTGCCCGGCTCCGGCTACCGGATCTGACGCGGGTGGCAACGACCCCGGCGCCACCGGCGGCGCCGCCGAAACCGACGTGGGACCCCGGCCAGCCCGAGGGTCCCTTCCCTTGGCTGCGGCCGACCATCCGCATACGCCTCACCCTGCTGTACGGCGGGATGTTCCTGATCGCCGGCATCCTGCTGCTGTCGATCATCTACCTGCTCGCGGCCCAGGCCCTGCGGGAGGGCAACGCCCTGCCGTTCAAGATCGTGGGTGGCCAGAAGGTCCAGGTCACCAGCAGCACGTGTCCCGGGGTGGTGGGGCTTGAGCAGTCGTACGACCAGTTCAACGCCGCCATCAGCCAGTGCGTCCTCGAACAGCGCCGGCACGCGCTCGACGACCTGCTCAGCCGCTCGCTGATGGCCCTGCTGGGCCTGAGCATCATCGCGTTCGCCTTCGGCTACGCGATGGCCGGACGGGTGCTGTCGCCGCTCGGCAAGATCACCCGCACCGCCCGCCGGGTGGTGGGCTCCGATCTGACCCGGCGGATCGAGCTGGACGGGCCGGACGACGAGCTCAAGGAGCTCGCCGACACCTTCGACGAGATGCTCGACCGGTTGGAGCGGGCCTTCACGGCCCAGCAGAGGTTCGTGGCGAACGCGTCGCACGAGCTGCGCACGCCCCTCGCCATCAACCGGACCCTGCTGGAGGTGCACCTCTCGGATCCCGGGGCGCCGGTGGAGCTCCAGCAACTCGGCAAGACCCTGCTGGCCACCAACGAGCGCAGCGAGCAGCTGGTCGAGGGCCTGCTGCTGCTCGCCAGGAGCGAGAACCAGATCGTCGAGCGCAAGCCCGTGGACCTGGCGGAGGTCGCCTCGCGCGCCCTCGACCAGGCCCGGGTCGAGGCGGCCGCCAAGGGCGTGGAGATCCGCGGGGAGCAGGCGCCCGCGGTGGTCCAGGGCAACGGCGTCCTGCTGGAGCGGATCGCCCTGAACCTCGTGCAGAACGGCCTGCGGTACAACGTGCCGGAGGGCGGCTGGGTGGAGGTCACCACGGAGGCGCAGCACGGCGAGGCGGTGCTCGTCGTGTCGAACACGGGTCCCGTTGTTCCCGCGTACGAGGTGGACAACCTCTTCGAGCCCTTCAGACGGCTGCGTACGGAGCGAACGGGCAGTGACAAGGGTGTGGGGCTCGGCCTGTCCATCGCGCGCTCCGTGGCGCGGGCGCACGGCGGACGGATCACGGCGACCCCGCGCGAGGGCGGTGGCCTCGTGATGCGTGTCACTTTGCCCCTGTGAGTCCGGGTCCTTCTTGTTCGCTATCGGCTGAATGTCGTGGGGGCGGGAAGGGATCGAGCTGTGTGATCGATCACATTGTCGAGTGTTGGGTCATGTGCGTTCAGTGACCCCAGGAAGTGCCGGAAAGCCCGGGAAGTCCGGGTTTCCGGCACCTCGAACGGCGGGAAATACACGGGGTGGCGTTTGTGCACGACGGCCCCCGGACCGTGTACGGTCCCGGTCGTCATCCCAGCCGCTCGCTCCTTCAGGTGGGCGGCTGGGTGTCGATTGAGTAACAGACCTTGATGTGAGGCAAAATCTCCGCCTCAGGTCGGGCACAAGTCCGGCCTCTCGCGCGTTACGTGCGCTGAGACACCGCTAAATCCCAGAGGGGGAGAGCGAACAATGGCAACGGATTACGACACCCCACGCAAGACCGACGACGACGTCGACAACGACAGCATTGAAGAGCTGAAGGCCCGGCGCAACGAGAAGTCCTCGTCCAGCGTCGACGTCGACGACTTCGACGCGGCGGAGGGCATGGAGCTCCCCGGCGCGGACCTCTCCAACGAGGAGCTGGCCGTCCGGGTCCTGCCCAAGCAGGCCGATGAGTTCACCTGCATGAGCTGCTTCCTCGTGCACCACCGCAGCCAGCTGGCGCGCGAGAAGAACGGTCAGCCGATCTGCCGCGACTGCGACTGAGAGGCGTCGGCCGTGACCGGCTCGACCCCGTTCCGGAAGCGCCGCTTCCGGAAGTCTGGTGACCCGGCGGAGACGCAGGCGGGAGCCACGGGCCCGGAAACGGGTCCAGGAGCCCCCGGCGTGCCCGCCGAGTCCTCCCGCTCCGCCCCGGCGGAGCGGTCGGCCCCGGGGGCCGAGGAGAGCACCCGGCACCGGTCCGGGGCTCGTCGGATGCAAGCCGTCAGAAACGGTGTGCGCAGGGGCGGCGAAGGCGCCAGGACCGCCGCCCTGTACATCACCGACCGCGTCATCGAGCTCGCACCACGCGTGCCCGTACGGGACCTCGCGACCCTGCGCGCGCACTTCCCGGGCCTCGGTCCCGATCAGCTGGCCGACAAGCTGATCGCGGGCGCCGCCAACGGCACGTCCACGGTGGGCGCGGGCATCGGCGCGGCCGCGATGCTGCCGACGCCGCCCGCCATGCCGGCGGAACTGGCCGCGGAGGTCACCGGCGTCGCGGCCATCGAGCTGAAGCTCATCGCGGAACTCCACGAGGTGTACGGCCTGCGCCCGCCCGGCAACCTCAAGGAGCGCAGCCTCGCCTACCTCACCGCGTGGACGGAGGAGCGCGGGGTGGACCTGACGAAGCCGACGACGCTGAACCTCGCGCTCGGCGGTCAGATGAAGCGCGAACTGCGCCAGCAGATCACGAAGCGGATGGTCCGCAACCTGCCGAGCCTGACGCCGTTCATGATCGGCGCCGCCGTCGGAGCGGTCATGAACCGCCGCGACACCCGCAAACTCGCCGAGAAGGTCCGTGCCGACCTGCGCAGGCGCGCCGTGCCCTGGGACGCACTGCCGCAGCCCGCGGCCCTGGAGCAGCCTTCCCAGCCCCTTGGCGGGGCGACCAGGACCGCACTCGAAGGGCCGGAACCGGAAGGCGAGGACTGAGCGCCGCCGCCGGGCCCCGATTTCCCGGTGAGCGCCGGGCCCGGTCTTCCCGTGAGCGGGGCCGGCCCTGCAGCCGGCGAGGCCCGCGCCTCAACCGCAGGGCCCGCGCCTCACCTGCCGGCAGAGCCCGCCTTGGCCGCCCGGATCGCCGCCGCCAGGGCCTGCGGCTCCCGGGTCGAGACGTAGACGTACGGGGTCGGGTCCCCCGGGTCGGTGACCGGGACGCGGACCGCCGTCGGGATGTAGCTGCGCATCAGCATGAAGGCGCGGACATCCGCCTTGTGCGTGCGCCAGGCGCGCGCCTCCTCCGGCTCCAGGACCTCCGGCTCGCCCAGGGCCGCCACCGGGATCCGCGCGTCCCCCGCCGCCAGCGCACCGTTCACCACGCGCACGCGCGCGGAGCCGTACGCGCTCACCAGGATCCCGGCCAGCGCCGATCCGCCGACCAGCCCCGCCAGCAGCGGCAGCGTGCCCAGCGGCAGCAGCATCAGCGCACACGCCAGGCCGATGAGTGCGGCGATGCCCCACCAGGATCGGGGGGCGGTCAGACGTTCGTCGTGGTGCGCGGGGGAGAGCTGCATGGCGCCAAGCCTGCCACGGGGCGACCCGCGGGTAGCGGCGCGGGTAAGGTCAGCGCCTGTGAGTGGACGAAACACAGCGTTGACGCCCCCGGCCGATGCCTCCGCACCGGTCCGGCACCCCGATGCCCCGGCGCCCGGCGAGCTCCTCGGTGCGCACTACGAGCACTGTTTCGGCTGCGGCGGAGGCCAGCCCCACGGACTCCACCTGGAGGCCCGCGCGGGCGAGGGCGTGCGCGTCACCGCCGAGTTCACCGTCAAGCCCGCCCACCAGGGCGCCCCCGGCCTCGCGCACGGCGGCGTGCTCGCCACCGCGCTCGACGAGACGCTGGGCTCCCTGAACTGGTTGCTGCGCGTCATCGCCGTGACCGGGCGGCTGGAGACCGACTTCGTGCTGCCCGTGCCCGTGGACACCGTGCTGTACCTGGAGGCGGAGGTGACCGCCGTCGCCGGGCGCAAGATCTACTCCACTGCCGTCGGCCGGATAGGCGGCCCCGGCGGCCCGGTCGCCGTGCGCGCGGACGCGCTCTTCATCGAGGTGAAGGTCGACCACTTCATCGACAACGGTCGGCCCGAGGAGATCCGGGCGGCGATGTCCGACCCGGACCAGGTCAGGCGCGCACGCGCCTTCGAGGTGAACCCCTGATGGCTCTGAACAACCACGACACCCGGCACCCGATCGACGTGCTGCTCAAGCGCCTCGATCCCGAGGTGCCCGTCCCCGCCTACGGTCATCCCGGCGATGCCGGCTGCGACCTGGTGACCACCGTCGCCGCCGAACTGGCGCCCGGCGAGCGCACGGTGCTGCCGACGGGGGTGTCCATCGCCCTGCCCGACGGGTACGCGGCCTTCGTGCACCCGCGCTCCGGGCTGGCGGCCCGCTGCGGGCTCGCGCTCGTGAATGCCCCGGGGACGGTGGATGCCGGGTACCGTGGGGAGATCAAGGTGATCGTGGTCAATCTCGACCCGCGCGAGAGCGTCCGGTTCGAGCGCTTCGACCGCATTGCCCAGCTGGTTGTCCAGAGGGTCGAGAAGGTGCGCTTCCACGAGGTGGCGGAGCTTCCCGGCTCGGCGCGGGCCGAGGGGGGTTTCGGCTCCACCGGTGGTCATGCGGCCGTGGCCGGATCCGGCGCTGGTCAGCAGGGTGGGAATGGCTACGCTTCGGTCGTATCCGACCGGGAAGGACAGTGACGTGTTCGGACGTCGCAAGAAGAACGACTCCGCCAAGGACGGCGGCGCGGCCGAGCAGGTCGTGGACGGCGTGGTCGGCGATGAGCAGGACGGCAGCGAGGACATCGACGCCGCCCCCCGCCGGGTGAATCTGCCGCCGGCCCCGCGGCCCGACGGCCCCTGGGACGTCTCCGAGGTACCCGGTTCCCCGGCGGAAGGCCGGGTCGACCTCGGCGGCATCCTCGTACCCGGTGTCGAGGGCATGGAACTGCGCGTCGAGGTCGCCGGCGACGCGATCGTCGCCGCGACGGTCGTGCTCGGCGACAGCGCCGTGCAGCTCCAGGCCTTCGCCGCACCGAAGAGGGAAGGCATCTGGGGCGAGGTCCGCGAGGAGATCGCCGCGGGCATCACCCAGCAGGGCGGCATCATCGACGAGGTCGAGGGTCCGCTGGGCTGGGAGCTGCGCGCGCAGGTGCCCGTACCGATGCCCGACGGCCAGACCGGCGCCCAGCTGGTCCGCTTCGTCGGCGTGGACGGCCCGCGCTGGTTCCTGCGCGGGGTCATCTCCGGCCAGGGCGCGGTGCGCCCCGAGTCGGCGGGCCTGCTGGAGCAGATCTTCCGGGACACCGTCATCGTCCGCGGCGACGGCCCGATGGCTCCGCGCGACCCGATCGTGCTGAAGCTGCCGAACGACGCCCAGATGGTGCCGGACGGCGTGCAGAGCGAGGACCAGGAGGGCTCCCGCTTCTCCGGCGGCATGGGCCAGCTGGAGCGCGGCCCGGAGATCACCGAGGTCCGCTGACCCGCCTACCCGGCTGCGTACGTGCGACCGCCGTCGCCGCGTACGGATGACGAGGGTCGACGACTGTTTTCGGCCGCGGGCCGTACTCCTTCGGGGTACGGCCCGCCGTCGTCAGGGAAGCGTCAGGAATCGCCGAAGAGCCGGTCAACGGTGCGTGAGCGGCGGGGGCGTCCCGGAGAATGGGGCGCATGGGACGCGGCAGGCTACGGATCTACCTCGGCGCGGCACCCGGTGTGGGCAAGACGTACGCGATGCTCTCCGAAGGCCACCGTCGGGTGGAGCGGGGGGCCGACTGCGTGGTCGGCTTCGTCGAGCACCACGGGCGGCCGCGGACCGAGGTGATGCTGCACGGGCTGGAGCAGCTGCCGCGGGGGGAGCTGTCGTACCGGGGCGCCGCCTTCACCGAGATGGACGTGGACGCCGTCCTGGCCCGCAGGCCCGCGATCGCCCTCGTCGACGAACTGGCGCACACCAACGTGCCGGGCTCGCGCAACGCCAAGCGCTGGCAGGACGTGGAGGAGCTGCTCCGGGCCGGCATCGACGTCGTGACCACCGTGAACATCCAGCACCTGGAGTCGCTCGGCGACGTGGTGGAGAGCATCACGGGCGTACGGCAGCGGGAGACCATCCCCGACGAGATGGTGCGCCGGGCCGACCAGATCGAGCTGGTCGACATGTCCCCGCAGGCACTGCGCCGGCGCATGGCCCACGGCAACATCTATCGGCCCGACAAGGTCGACGCGGCCCTGTCGAACTACTTCCGGCCGGGGAACCTGACCGCCCTGCGCGAGCTCGCGCTGCTGTGGGTGGCCGACCGGGCCGACGAACACCTCCAGCAGTACCGCGGCGAGCACGACATCCGCTCCACCTGGCAGGCGCGGGAGCGGATCGTCGTCGGGCTCACCGGCGGCCCCGAGGGGGGCACGCTCATCCGCCGTGCCTCCCGGATGGCGGCCAAGGGCTCGGGCAGCGAGATCCTGGCCGTGTACGTCGCCCGCAGCGACGGGCTGACCGCGGCCTCGCCGAAGGAGCTCGCGGTCCAGCGCACCCTGGTCGAGGATCTTGGCGGAACGTTTCACCATGTGATCGGCGACAACGTCCCCGAGGCGCTGCTCGAATTCGCCCGCGGGGTCAACGCCACCCAGATCGTCCTCGGTTCCAGCCGGCGCAAGGCCTGGCAGTACGTCTTCGGCCCCGGCGTCGGCGCGACGGTGGCCCGCGACTCGGGACCCGACCTCGACGTGCACATCGTCACGCACGAGGAGGTCGCCAGGGGCCGGGGACTGCCCGTGGCCCGCTCCGCGGCCCGGCTCGGGCGCACCCGCATCCTCACCGGCTGGGTGGTCGGGGTGGTCTGCCCGGCCCTGCTGGCCCTGCTGCTCACCCATGTCGACGCCGACGCGGGCCTGGCCAACGACATGCTGCTCTTCCTCGCGCTGACCGTGGCGGCCGCGCTGGTGGGCGGACTGCTGCCGGCGCTGGCCTCGGCGGCCTTCGGCTCCCTGCTGCTGAACTACTTCTTCACGCCGCCGGTGCACCGGTTCACCATCGCCGACCCCCGCAACATCATGGCCATCGCCGTGTTCGTCGGGGTGGCGGTCTCCGTGGCCTCGGTGGTCGACCTGGCCGCCCGGCGCACCCACCAGGCCGCGCGACTGCGCGCCGAGTCCGAGATCCTCTCCTTCCTGGCCGGCAGCGTGCTGCGCGGCGAGACCGCGCTGGACGCGTTGCTGGAGCGGGTCCGCGAGACCTTCGCCATGGAATCGGTGGCCCTGCTGGAGCGGGCGGGCGGCGCGGAGCCCTGGCGGCGGGCCGGCAGCGTCGGCCCGAACCCGGTCGACCGCCCCGAGGACGCCGATGTGGACATGCCCATCGGGGACCACATGGCGCTCGCCCTGTCGGGCCGGGTGCTGCCCGCCGAGGACCGCCGGGTGCTCGGCGCCTTCGCCGCCCAGGCCGCCGTGGTGCTGGACCGGCAGCGGCTGGTGGGGGAGGCCGAGGGGGCCCGGCGGCTCGCGGAGGGCAACCGGATCCGGACCGCGCTGCTCGCCGCCGTCAGCCATGACCTCCGTACGCCCCTGGCCTCCATCAAGGCCTCCGTCAGCTCCCTGCGCTCCGACGACGTGGACTGGTCCGAGGAGGATCGGGCCGAGCTCCTGGAGGGCATCGAGAACGGCGCCGACCGGCTCGACCACCTGGTGGGCAACCTGCTGGACATGTCCCGGCTGCAGACCGGGACGGTGACCCCGCTGCTCCGGGAGATCGACCTCGACGAGGTGATCCCGATGGCGCTGGGCGGCGTACCCGAGGACAGCGTGGTGCTCGACGTCCCGGAGACCCTGCCGATGGTGGCGGTGGACCCCGGGCTGCTGGAGCGCAGCGTGGCCAACGTGGTGGAGAACGCCGTCAAGTACAGCCCGGCGGGGGAGCCGGTGCTCGTCGCCGCCAGTTTCCTCGGCGACCGGGTGGAGGTGCGCGTCGTGGACCGCGGGCCGGGGGTGCCCGACGGGGCCAAGGACCGCATCTTCGCTCCCTTCCAGCGGCACGGAGACGCGCCGCGCGGGGCCGGGGTGGGGCTGGGACTCGCCGTCGCCCGGGGCTTCGCCGAGGCCATGGACGGCACCCTGGCCGCCGAGGACACCCCGGGCGGCGGGCTGACCATGGTGCTCACTCTGCGCGCCGTGACAGCGGGCGGGGCGCGACCGCGTACCCCCGTGGAACCGGTGCCGGACCGCGCGGGGCTCGTGGCCGCTGCGATCCGCGAGGCTCCCGCGCCCCCTGCGGCTCAGGCGCCGCCGGCAAACCAGGCGA
The DNA here is from genome assembly GCF_040647115.1 of Streptomyces sp. NPDC044571. Classification (NCBI taxonomy): domain Bacteria; kingdom Bacillati; phylum Actinomycetota; class Actinomycetes; order Kitasatosporales; family Streptomycetaceae; genus Streptomyces; species Streptomyces sp. NPDC044571. The sequence goes on along the minus strand of NZ_JBEZBN010000010.1, from coordinate 48,951 downwards.
CCCGTGCGATCCGTGCGACCCCTGCGACACAGGCGATTCAAGAGAAAGCAGGTCCCCGATGACCCGGGTGCTCGTGGTGGACGACGAGCCGCAGATCGTCCGAGCCCTCGTGATCAATCTGAAGGCGCGCAAGTACGTGGTCGACGCGGCGGCCGACGGTGCCGGTGCCCTCGAACTCGCGGCCGCCCGGCGCCCCGACGTGGTCGTCCTCGACCTCGGCCTGCCCGACATGGACGGCGTCGAGGTGATCAAGGGCCTGCGCGGCTGGTCCAGGGTCCCGATCCTCGTCCTCTCGGCCCGGCACAGCTCCGACGAGAAGGTCGAGGCCCTGGACGCCGGGGCCGACGACTACGTCACCAAGCCCTTCGGCATGGACGAGCTGCTGGCGCGGCTGCGCGCCGCGGTCCGCCGGGCCGAGCCGCTCGCCGGCGCGGGAGAGGACGACGTCGTCGTGGAGACCGACGGCTTCACCGTGGACCTGGCCGCCAAGAAGGCGGTGCGCGAGGGACGCGACGTACGGCTCACGCCGACCGAATGGCACCTGCTGGAGGTGCTGGTGCGCAACGGCGGCAGGCTGGTCGGGCAGAAGCAGCTGTTGCAGGAGGTCTGGGGGCCCTCGTACGGGACCGAGACGAACTACCTGCGCGTCTACATGGCGCAGCTGCGGCGCAAACTGGAGGCCGACCCCTCGCGTCCGCGGCACTTCATCACCGAACCGGGCATGGGATACCGCTTCGAGAGGTAGCGGGCCCGCCGGTACGCTTCCTGTATGAGTGCTGAACCGCGTCCCGAGAAGTCCGCCAAGCCGCTCCGGCCGGCGGGCCGGTTCCGCCGGATGATCGAGCGGCTGTCCACCTCGCAGGAGGAGCTGCATTCGGCGGAGCTGCAGGAGGACGCAGAGGCCGCGGGGTGCACGCGGATCTGCGATTCCCACGACCGCCAGATAGTCAAGGTGACCGGCACCCTGCGTACGGTCACCCTGCGGCCGCGTGCGGGCGTGCCCGCCCTGGAGGCGGAGCTCTTCGACGGTTCCGCCGCGCTGGACGTGGTCTGGCTCGGGCGTCGCTCGATCGTGGGAATCGAACCCGGGCGCCGCATGATCGCTTCCGGGCGGATCGCGATGAGCCACGGCCGACGGGTCCTCTTCAATCCGAAGTACGAACTCCGACCGCTCGGACAGGAGCACTGACCGGTGACGTCACTCGACAAACCCCCGACCCCCGGGTCCACGCCCGCGACGCACGCCGCGGCGGAGCCCGCCGAGGACCAGAAGGCAGTGACCCAGGCGGCACTCTTCAACGCCTTCGGGGGGATCCGGGGCACCGTGGAGACGATGCTCCCGGGCCTGCTCTTCGTGATGATCTACACGTTCAACCGGGACGTGAAGATGTCCGCGATCGCGGCGGGCGCCGTCGCCGTGGCGCTGGTCATCGTGCGGCTGCTGCGCAAGGACACGGTCAAGCACGCCTTCAGCGGGGTCTTCGGCGTGGGCGTGGGCGTGGCCTTCGCCCTGTTCACCGGCACCGCGAAGGGTTTCTACCTGCCCGGAATGATCTACGGGGCCGGGCTCGGGGTGGCCTTCACGCTGTCCGCGCTGGTGGGGTTCCCCCTGCTGGGCGTGGTGCTGGGGCCGGTGTTCAAGGAGAACCTGTCCTGGCGCACCCGCAACCCGGGGCGCAAGAAGGCGTACACCAAGGCCAGTCTGGCCTGGGGCCTGATCTTCATCGCCAAGTACGCGATCCTCTTCCCGCTTTACTGGTGGGGGGACGCGACGCAGCTGGGCTGGGTGCTGATCGCCCTGAAGCTGCCGCCGATGGTGCTGGCGGTGTACTTCACGTGGGTGTTCCTCGCGAAGGCGCCGCCGCCGATCGACGTGATCGCGGAGTGGGAGGCCAAGGAGGAGGCCGAGAAGGCCGCCGAGGCCGCTGCCGCTGCCGCTCGGGAGAACCGGGACTGACGGCACCGCCGCCGCCTACCCCCGCGATGCCCCGCGGGGAGCGAGAAGGGGCGGTCCGACCCTTGCGGTCGGCCCGCCCCTTTCCCGTGTCCTCGTCTTTCCCGTGTCCTCGTCCGGGGAACCGGTCGGGGCTGCTACTGACGGGCCTGGAGGAGGTCCTCCAGCTGCTCCTCCCGGGCCTGGGCGGCCACGAAGAGCAGTTCGTCACCCGGCTCCAGGGTCTCCTCGGCGTGCGGGGTGAGCACCCGGTTGCCGCGGATGATCGTGACCAGCGAGGTGTCCTCGGGCCAGGTGATCTCGCTGATCTGCGTTCCGGCGACGGAGGAGTCGGCGGGCAGGGTCAGCTCGACCAGGTTGGCGTCGCCGTGGCTGAAGCGGAGCAGCCGCACCAGGTCGCCGACGCTGACGGCCTCCTCGACCAGGGCCGACATCAGGCGCGGCGTGGAGACCGCGACGTCGACGCCCCAGGACTCGTTGAAGAGCCACTCGTTCTTCGGGTTGTTGACCCGGGCCACCACGCGCGGCACCCCGTACTCGGTCTTGGCCAGCAGCGAGACGACCAGGTTGACCTTGTCGTCGCCCGTCGCGGCGATGACCACGTTGCAGCGCTGCAGCGCGGCCTCGTCCAGCGAGGTGATCTCGCAGGCGTCGGCCAGCAGCCATTCGGCCTGCGGCACCCGCTCCACCGAGATGGCGGTCGGCGCCTTGTCGACGAGCAGCACCTCGTGCCCGTTCTCCAGCAGCTCGCCCGCGATGGAACGGCCCACCGCGCCGGCTCCGGCGATCGCGACCCTCATGCGTGTGCCTCCTCGGGCCCCTCGGCCAAGGCGGCCTCGACCTTTTCGATCTCGTCCGTGCGCATCATCACGTGCACGAGGTCGCCCTCCTGCAGCACCGTCTGCGACGTCGGCAGCATCGCCTCACCCAGGCGGGTGAGGAAGGCCACGCGCACGCCCGTCTCGTCCTGCAGCTTGCTGACCTTGTGCCCGATCCAGGCGGCGGCGGTGTGCACCTCGGCGAGCTGGACGCCGCCGCTCGGGTCGCGCCACAGCGGCTCGGCACCGGAGGGCAGCAGCCGGCGCAGCATCTGGTCGGCGGTCCACCGCACGGTCGCCACGGTGGGGATGCCCAGGCGCTGGTACACCTCGGCGCGCTTGGGGTCGTAGATGCGGGCGGCGACGTTCTCGACGCCGAACATCTCGCGGGCCACCCGGGCAGCGATGATGTTGGAATTGTCACCGCTGCTCACGGCCGCGAAAGCGCCCGCGTCCTCGATCCCGGCCTCGCGCAGGGTGTCCTGGTCGAAGCCGACCCCGGTGACGCGGCGCCCGCCGAATCCGGCACCCAGCCGGCGGAATGCGGTGGGGTCCTGGTCGATCACCGCGACCGTATGCCCCTGCTGTTCCAAGGTCTGCGCGAGGGCGGAGCCCACCCTTCCGCAGCCCATAATGACGATGTGCACGGCCGTCCTTCCGGCTGTCAGCGGCTGTGTTTCCCCAGCCTCATTCACGCTCAGGCTTAACAGGGTCTCAGACCACCGCCCACGCTACACACGGGCGGTCGCCCATATGACTTCTTGCTGCCCGGGTACGATCCTGTTCGTGTCCAAACTGACCGACGTGCCCAAACGGATCCTGATCGGCCGGGCGCTGCGCAGCGACCGCCTCGGAGAAACGCTCCTCCCCAAGCGGATCGCCCTACCCGTCTTCGCCTCCGACCCGCTGTCCTCAGTGGCATATGCCCCTGGTGAGGTCCTCCTGGTCCTCTCCATCGCGGGGGTGTCGGCGTACCACTTCAGTCCCTGGATCGCCGCCGCGGTCGTCGTGCTGATGTTCACGGTGGTCGCGTCCTACCGGCAGAACGTCCATGCGTACCCGAGCGGCGGCGGCGACTACGAGGTCGCCAACACCAATCTCGGCCCCAAAGCCGGCCTCACCGTGGCGAGCGCCTTGCTCGTCGACTACGTCCTGACCGTCGCCGTGTCGATCTCCTCCGGAGTGGAGAATCTCGGCTCCGCCGTGGATTTCGTGATCGAGCACAAGGTGCTCTCCGCGATGATCATGATTCTGCTGCTCACGCTGATGAATCTGCGCGGTGTGAAGGAATCCGGAAAACTCTTCGCGATCCCCACGTATGTCTTCGTCGGCGCCGTCTTCGTGATGATCGCCTGGGGGGCCTGGCGCGGCCTCGTCATGAGCGACGACATGCGGGCACCGACCGCCGGCCTGCAGATCAAGGCCGAACACCAGGGGCTGGCCGGGTTCGCGCTGATCTTCCTGCTGCTGCGGGCCTTCTCCTCCGGCTGTGCCGCCCTGACCGGCGTCGAGGCGATCAGCAACGGCGTCCCCGCCTTCCGCAAGCCCAAGAGCAAGAACGCGGCCACCACCCTCGCCCTGATGGGCGGCCTGGCGGTCACCATGTTCTGCGGGATCATCGGACTGGCCATGGCCACCGACGTGAAGATGGCCGAGGCGCCCGCCACCAACCTGCTCCAGGACGGCGTCCCCGTCGGCGAGGGCTTCGTCCAGCACCCGGTGATCTCCCAGGTGGCCGAAGCGGTCTTCGGCAAGGGCAGCATCCTGTTCATCCTGCTGGCGACGGCCACCGCGCTCGTCCTGTTCCTGGCCGCGAACACCGCCTACAACGGTTTCCCGCTGCTCGGCTCGATCCTCGCCCAGGACCGCTACCTGCCGCGTCAGCTGCACACCCGGGGTGACCGCCTCGCCTTCTCGAACGGCATCGTGCTGCTCGCGGGCGCGGCCATGCTGCTCGTGTGGATCTACGACGCGGACTCGACGAAGCTGATCCAGCTCTACATCGTCGGCGTGTTCGTCTCCTTCACGCTCAGCCAGATCGGCATGGTCCGGCACTGGAACCGCCACCTGCGCACCGAGCGGGACCCGGCGGCCCGCCGCCGGATGCACCGCTCGCGGGCCATCAACACCTTCGGTGCGATCTTCACCGGTCTGGTGCTGGTCGTGGTCCTGGCCACCAAGTTCACGCACGGCGCGTGGGTCGCCCTGCTGGGCATGCTGATCTTCTACGGCACCATGACCGCGATCCGGAAGCACTACGACCGGGTCGCCGAGGAGATCGCGGCGGCCGAGGGGCCGAGCGACGACAGCGTGCGGCCCTCGCGGGTCCACTCCATCGTCCTGGTCTCCAAGGTGCACAAGCCCACGCTGCGGGCCCTGGCCTTCGCCAAGCTGACCCGCTCGGACACCCTGGAGGCGCTCAGCATCAGCGTCGACACGGCCGAGACCAAGGCGCTGCGGGACGAATGGGACCGGCGGGGCATCAACGTCCCGCTCAAGATCCTCGACTCCCCGTACCGCGAGATCACCCGCCCCGTGGTGGAGTACGTCAAGGGCCTGCGCAGCGAGAACCCGCGCGACGCGGTCAGCGTCTACATCCCGGAGTACGTGGTCGGCCGCTGGTACGAGCACCTGCTGCACAACCAGAGCGCGCTGCGCCTCAAGGGCCGTCTGCTGTTCACGCCCGGTGTGATGGTCACCTCGGTGCCGTACCAGCTGGAGTCCTCGGAGCTCGCGAAGAAGCGGGCGAAGAAGCGGCAGGAGTGGAACGCCCCGGGCGCGGTGCGCCGGGGCCCGGTGGACGCGCCGCGTCCGAAGGACCGCGCGAAGCAGTAGCGGACCCGCGGTGGCGATCGGCTGGACGGTATCGACGTAAACTGATGGGTCGGCTGTCCGGCCGTCGCCGTGCCCCTTGATTTTTTGGAGTCTCCCCACCATGACCGAGCAGAACGAGAAGCAGTCACTGGTCGGGGAGGAGTACGAGGTCGAGGTCGGCCCCGTCGCGCACGGCGGGCACTGCATCGCCCGCACCGCCGACGGCCGTGTCCTGTTCGTCCGCCACACCCTGCCCGGCGAGAAGGTCGTCGCGCGCGTGACGGAGGGCGAGACGGACTCGCGCTTCCTGCGCGCCGACGCGATCACGGTGCTGGAGGCCTCGAAGGACCGCGTGCAGGCCCCGTGCCCGTACGCCGGCCCCGGCAAGTGCGGCGGCTGCGACTGGCAGCACGCCAAGCCGGGCGCCCAGCGCCGGCTCAAGGGCGAGGTCGTCGCCGAGCAGCTGAAGCGGCTCGCCGGACTGACTCCGGAGGAGGCCGGCTGGGACGGCACCGTCATGCCGGCCGAGGGCGACAAGCTTCCGGCGGGGCAGGTGCCTCAGTGGCGCACCCGCGTGCAGTACGCGGTGGACGAGGACGGCCGCGTCGGCCTGCGCAAGCACCGCTCGCACGACATCGAACTGATCGACCACTGCATGATCGCGGCGGAGGGCGTCAGCGAGCTCGGCATCGAGAAGCAGGACTGGCCCCAGATGGCCACGGTCGAGGCCATCGCCGCCTCCGGCTCCGGCGACCGCCAGGTCGTCCTGACCCCCCGCCCCGGCGGCCGCCTCCCCCTGGTGGAGCTGGACAAGCCCGTCTCCGTCCTGCGCGTGGAGGAGAAGGACGGCGGCGTCCACCGCGTCCACGGCCGCCCCTTCGTCCGGGAGCGCGCCGACGGCCGTACGTACCGCGTCGGCATGGGCGGCTTCTGGCAGGTCCACCCCCAGGCCGCCGACACCCTGATCAAGGCCGTCATGCAGGGCCTGATGCCGCGCAAGGGCGAGATGGCCCTGGACCTCTACTGCGGCGTCGGCATCTTCGCGGGCGCCCTCGCGGAACGCCTGGGCGAGACGGGCGCGGTGCTCGGCATCGAGTCGACGAAGCGCGCGGTGGAGGACGCCCGCCACAACCTGGCGGACTTCCCCCGGGTCCGCATCGAACAGGGCAAGGTCGAGTCGGTCCTCCCGCGGACCGGCATCACGGAATGCGACCTGGTCGTCCTGGACCCCCCGCGCGCGGGCGCGGGCAAGCAGACGGTCCGCCACATCGCCGGCCTCTCGGCCCGCCGCATCGCATACGTGGCCTGCGACCCGGCGGCCCTGGCCCGCGACCTGGAGTACTTCCGCGAGGCCGGCTACAAGCCCCGCACCCTCCGCGTCTTCGACCTCTTCCCGATGACGCACCACATGGAGTGCGTCGCGATCCTGGAGCCGATCCGCGAGGACGCCTGACCTGCGCGCCCCGGTCGGGCGGATGCGCGGCTAGCCGGGAAAGCCCAGGTCCTTGAGGTAGGTGAGGCGCGCGTTTATGGCTGCCGAGAAGTGGCGCCAGTCGAGCTTGTCGACGGGTTCGTGCGGCTTTGGGTCGGCGGCCGACGAGGTGATGTAGCAGGCCGCGTCGTAGAGCCGCTCGGACAGGAGCCGCTGGCAGAAGACGCCGAAGCGCTCCTGGTAGGACATGCCCTGCCAGATTCCCTCCACCGGCAGGGCGCCCCTGGCCGGTTTGACCGGCCTTCGGGAGCCCGGCTCGTCCTGCATGATGAAGAAGTAGCCGAGCCAGGGCTCCTCTCCCGGGTACAGCTCGGCCAGGGCCGCATGGCGCAGGTCGACGGCGCTGCCCAGTGCTTCCTCGACGCGGTTGTTGTAGTTGTTGCCGAACGACGGGCCGCCGAGGGCCTTCAGCTCGAAGGCGGCCACGAGGGTGTCCTGGTGGACGACGACCAGGTCCCACTGCTTCTGCGGCCGGTAGTAACCGGGCAGTTCGAGGCCCTGGGACTTGGTGACGCGGATGCTCTCCGGCGGGTACCCGGCGTCGAGGAAGAACTTCGACAGCAGGATGGCGATGGAGTCGAAGTGCTTGCCGCCCCGTACGGAACCTGCCGTGCCTGCTCCGACGGCGGCCTTGATCGCCGACTGCTCCCTCTGGAGTTCCTTGGCGCCCCAGTACGCTGCGATGGCGTCCTCGAAGTCTTGGCGGGTGACCGTCAAGATTCGTTCCTCCTAGTCAGGCAGCTCGGCCAGCCCGTAGACACGCATGGCGGCCTCGGTGGCGGCCTCCACGTCCCGCTCGGCGAAGGCTTCCGCCAGAGCGTCCCGGTCGCTCTCGCTGATGGACGCCGGGTTCGGGACGCGGATCTTCCGGAGGTACTGCGCCTGGAAGCGGAGGGTGCCCCCACGCATCTTGACCGCGTACGCCTCCACGAATGCCTCCGCGACCTTGGACAGCAACAGGCCACCGAGTACGCGCATGTCCCAGACGTCCGAGACGATGAAGTACAGGTTGTGGTGAGGGTACAGGCCCGCTGCGCCGCCCTCGTCGAGGACCGGATGGATCCTCAGCTTCATGTCCGGGAACAGCAGCTTCTGGCGCCGGGTGAGTTGGTGGTCGACCTTGTCGATGGTCTTGTACCAGCGGTGGGGCTGCTTGACCGCGACGTAGCGCTTGCGCAGGGCCTCGCCGTGCTTGCGGAAGTAGGCGGCGAGACGCGGATGGGCATCGAGGGCGACCAGGTCACCGGCGGCCGTCCAGGGGTTGACCAGGAAGGTGCCGTCCCAGTCGATCCTGCCGCTGGTGGTGTCGCGGACCATGGCCATGGGGAGCAGCCGGTCTTCCTCGACCAGGTCCTTGTCCCTGGTGAGGAAGATCTTGTCTGCGCCGGTGGCAATGCCGATGCCGACCTTCGTTCCCGTCTCGGTGTCCTCCAGGAGCCGGAAGCGCTCGGTGAGGTCCTCCAGGACGGCGAGTCTCGCCGGTGAGGCGGCCGGCCACGAGTCCTCCTCCGGGAACCAATGGGGCATGCGGGCAGCCTGATACGCATCCGTGGTGACCGTCGGCTGCTGTCCTGCCGCGTACCAGTCGGCGAAGTCCCCCGCCTGCTCTGCACCGAAGGAACGGTTCGCGTCCGCGGCGACCGCTGCGCCCTGGGGCCCGTTCGAGATGACGGTGATCGCGGGATAGGCCGCAACCTGGTCGTCGAAGGCGTCGACCTCGTGCATCACGAGGGCGAGGTCCATGCTGAAGTGCTCGGTCACCAGCTGCCTCAGCCGTCGGCCGTACTGGTTCCGCATCCAGCGGTCGGCGCAGATGAAGCCCAGCCGTCCGCCCCGGTTGAGGCTGCGCAGGGCCACCTCGTAGAAGCCGATGTAGATGTCGGCGCGGCCGCCCATCGTGGAACAGGCCCGGCGGTACGCCGCCATCCGGTCGTCGGGAACGTCTTCGAGCCGGATGTACGGAGGGTTGCCGACGACGTAGTCGGCGCGGTGCTCGGCGTCCGGCTGCAGCAGGTAGTCGCCCTGCTTCACCCACGCCGTGGCGACCTTTCTCGCGTCCTTCGGCTCCCAGCCCTCTTCCTGCAGCGTTGCCGCGACCAGTGCCCGGCTCTCTTCCACGTTGCGGCTCAGCAGGTCGAAGGCGCGCACGGCGTCGATCGCGTCCATGAGGGGGCGCTGGTGCGCCCGGCACGACGCACTGATCCGGGACGCGATGACGGTCAGGAATGCGCCACCGCCGCAAGCGGGCTCCACGAGGCTCAGATCGCAGAGGTCTTCGTCCGCGGTGTAGCCGAGGAGATCCAGGATGAGCTCGACCACCCAGGCACGCGTGAACACCTCGCCGTGCTCCACGGCCTCCTGGAGAGACTCGGGAAAGGAGAGGTCGTCGGTGCTGAACAGCGCGAGAGTTGCCACGCAAGGACAGTACCGCCCCTCCCTCATCGGGCCTGACTTCCGTGCACGGTACGTAGTCGGTCCATCACGCGATTGCGACATGGGTCGTGCGGGCGTCCGGCGCGGGCGGGTGAAGGTGCGCTGTACAAGCCGTTCTTTAGGAGGGGGACGCGATGCCGGCGTTGAAGTCAGCCGTTGCTGTTCAGGAAGCCGATGGCGACCGCGCCCCACCAGCACACCTGGGAGACCAGCGCGGTCGCCCCGCCCCACGCCAGCATCCGGCGCCGGATCGGCCCGTCCGCCGAGGCGGCGAGGCGGCGGCCCAGCAGGCCGGCCTGGAGGCCGTTCAGGGTGAGGGCGAGGACGAGGGCCAGTTTGACGGCGGTCAGCGGGGAGCCGAGGTCGGGGTGGAGCATCGCCCCGCTCGCCACCAGGCCGCCGAGCCCGGCCCAGATCGGGACGTGCAGCCGGGAGGTGGCCGACAGCACCTCCTCGAAGGAGCACCGCCCGAGCGCCCAGAGCATGCCGTGGTAGTCCGCGGAGAGCACGGCGCCGAAGCCCAGGACGAGGGAGGCGAGATGGGCGAAGAGAGCGGCCGTGTGCAGCGCCGGGTCCGTGCGTATGTGGAGGGAGAACCACAGGACGCCCACCAGTGCGAGCACCGCGCCGAGCGCCGCCGCCGAAACCGTCCACCACGAGTCGTACACGCGGACCGGCCGGCCCGCCGGCTCGCGGGGAGCGGAAACGGAAGCAGGGGCAGGGGCGACCGAGGACAGCATGGGAGGGACTCCGGGAGCTAAGCGGAATGGGATCCACCGGACCCCACCATCAAGCGAGGTAAGGCTTACCTAAAACATGTCGCCGGTCAACATAAGCCCAGTGCCCGAGACGGCGCAGTTACCGGTCTCACACGGGTGCCGGTTTCACACGGGCAGACCCGTGGGCTCTTTGATCCGCTTCATGATGATCTGGGAGTTGACCTCGGTGACGCCGGAGAGCGCCGTCAGCTTCTCGATCCACAGGCGCTCGTACGCGCGCAGGTCCGCGACGGCGATCCGCAGCAGGCACCCCGGGCTGCCGAACAGCCGGTAGGCCTCGATGACGTCGGGGATGTCCTCCAAGGCCGCCTCGAAGGACTCGACCGCCTCTCGGTCGCGGCGCACCTCGACCGAGACCAGCACCTCGAAGCCCCGGCCGACGGCCTCCGGGTCGATCACGGCCCGGTAGCCCTGGATCACCCCGTCCTGCTCCAGCTGGCGTACGCGGCGCATGCAGGGGGAGGGGGTCAGGCCCACGCGCTGGGCCAGTTCCTGGTTGCTGAGCCGGCCGTCGGCCTGGAGCTCGCGCAAGATATCTCGATCAATGGCGTCCATCACGCAATCATCCCCCACTGTTTGTGACGGGAGAGGGGGAACTCGCAATCGCGTTGCGCCTGGATCTCTCTATCATTGCGGGTCAGCACGTTTGTACGAGGTATCACCCGTACGCAGGGAAAGGGTGGCCATGGGACGGATCGTCCTCATCAGCACCGGCGGCACGATAGCCAGCCGCTGGCAGGGTTCCGGTTTCGCGGCCGACGCCGACGGCAGCGAGGTCGTGGCGACCGCGCCGCTGCCCGAGGACATCACCGTCGAGGTGGTGGACCTGTTCAGCGTGAACAGCCCGCGGCTCACCACCGCCCACCAGCTGACCCTGCTGCGCACCGTGCACGAGGTGCTGGCCGACCCCGGGGTCGACGGCATCGTCGTCACGCACGGCACCGACACCCTGGAGGAGTCCGCCTTCCTGGTCGACCTCCACCACCACGACCCGCGCAGTGTCGTGTTCACCGGCTCGCAGCGGCCCATGGGCACCGCGGACGGCGACGGCCCCGGCAACCTCTACGACGCCCTGCTCACCGCGGCGACCACCCGCGGGCTCGGCGTGCTGATCGCCTTCGCCGGCCGCGTCCACGCGGCCCGCGGCACGGTGAAGACCCAGGCCGTGGCGCTGGACGCGTTCGCCGACCCCTCCAAGGAGCTGCTCGGGAAGATCGGCTTCGGCAAGGTCACCGTGCTGCGCACGCCGCAGCGCTCCGAGCCGCTGCCCCTGCCGGCGATGCCGGAGCTGCCGCCGCGCGTGGACATGGTGATGCACCACGCGGACGGCGACCCGGTGCTCCTGAACGCCGCCGTCGAGGCCGGGGCCCGGGGCATCGTCCTCATCGGCACCGGCGCGGGCAATGCCACCCCGGAGATCGTGGACGCGGTGAAGGCCGCCGTGGCCCGCGGTGTGCTGGTGGCCCTGACCACGCGCGTCGCGGCGGGGCCGGTCACGGAGATCTACACGCACGGCGGAGCGGTGGACCTGGTCGCGGCCGGAGCGATCCCGACGGGCACGCTGCGCGCGGGCCAGGCCCGTATCGCCGTCCTCGCGGCCCTGCTGGCCGCCACCGATCCGGCGGAGCAGGCCCGCGTGCTACGGCAGACGCTGGCCGCGGCCGGCCCGGTACTGGTCGACGCCTGACCATCGGGCCTGACCGACCGTCAGGCCTGGCCGAAGGCGCCCAGGATGCGGTCCGCCGCCAGGGTGGGCGTGAGGGAGCCCTCGCGGACCCGGGCCTCCAGGGCCGGGGCCAGGTCGCGTACCGCCGGGGAGGCGCGCAGGCGCTCCAGCAGCTCGTCCCGGACCATCGACCACGTCCACTCCACCTGCTGCCCCGCCCGCTTCGCGGCCAGCCTGCCACCCGCGTCCAGCAGCCGCCGGTGCTGCTCCAGCCGGTTCCAGACCTCGTCCAGGCCCGTCGACTCCCGCGCGCTGCACGTCAGCACCGGCGGGGTCCACGCGGCGTCGGCCGGATGCATCAACCGCAGCGCGCCCGACAGCTCACGCGCCGCGGCCTTGGCGTCGCGTTCGTGCGGGCCGTCCGCCTTGTTCACCGCGAGGACGTCGGCCAGTTCCAGGACGCCCTTCTTGATGCCCTGGAGCTGGTCGCCCGTACGGGCCAGGGACAGGAGCAGGAAGGAGTCGACCATCCCGGCCACGGTCGTCTCCGACTGGCCGACGCCGACCGTCTCCACCAGCACGACGTCGTAGCCCGCGGCCTCCATCACGATCATCGACTCGCGGGTCGCCTTGGCGACCCCGCCCAGGGTCCCGGCGGAGGGCGAAGGGCGCACGAAGGCGGCCGGGTCCACCGACAGGCGCTCCATCCGGGTCTTGTCGCCCAGGATGGAGCCGCCCGTACGGGTGGAGGACGGGTCGACGGCGAGGACCGCCACCCGGTGGCCCAGGCCCGTCAGCATCGTGCCGAACGCGTCGATGAACGTGGACTTGCCCACGCCCGGCACCCCGCTGATCCCGATCCGCCGGGCCCGCCCCGCGTGCGGGAGCAGCTGCGTCAACAGGGTCTGCGCCAGCGCCCGGTGGGCGGGCAGGGTGGACTCGACGAGCGTGATCGCGCGCGCGATGAACGCGCGCTTCCCGTCGAGCACCCCCTTCGCGTACGCCTCGATGTCGATCTTCGGCACCGGCGGCCGCCTACAGCTCGTGACCCAGATCCGCGGCCAGCCGCGTCACCAGGTCGTGGGCCGCGTCCGGGATGACCGTTCCGGGCGGGAACACCGCCGTCGCGCCCATCTCCAGCAGCGTCGGCACGTCCGCCGGCGGGATCACCCCGCCCACCACGATCATGATGTCCTCGCGCCCCTCCTCCGCCAACTGCTCGCGCAGCGCCGGTACGAGGGTCAGGTGGCCGGCCGCCAGCGACGACACGCCCACCACGTGGACGTCCGCCTCGACGGCCTGGCGGGCCACCTCCGCCGGGGTCTGGAACAGCGGGCCGACATCCACGTCGAAGCCCAGGTCGGCGAAGGCCGTCGCGATGACCTTCTGGCCGCGGTCGTGTCCGTCCTGGCCCATCTTGGCGACCAGGATGCGCGGACGGCGGCCCTCCGCCTCCTCGAACCGGTCGACGAGGCCGCGGGTGCGTTCCACGGACGGGGACTCCCCTGCTTCGGTGCGGTACACACCCGAGATCGTACGGATCTGGCTCGCGTGACGCCCGTACACCTTCTCCAGGGCGTCCGAGATCTCACCCACCGTGGCCTTGGCGCGGGCCGCGTCCACCGCCAGCGCGAGAAGGTTGCCGTCCCCGCGGTCGGCGGCGTTCGTCAGCGCCCGCAGCGTGTCCTGCGTGACCGCCTCGTCCCGCTCCTCGCGCAGCCGCCGCAGCTTTTCGATCTGCTGGCTGCGCACCGAGGAGTTGTCGACCTTGAGGACGTCGATCGCCTCGTCGTTCTCCACGCGGTACTTGTTCACGCCGATCACCGGCTGCCGGCCGGAGTCGATGCGCGCCTGGGTGCGGGCCGCGGCCTCCTCCACGCGCAGCTTCGGGATGCCCGCGTCGATGGCCTGCGCCATACCGCCGGCCGCCTCGACCTCCTCGATGTGCTGCCACGCCCGGCGCGCCAGGTCGTACGTCAGCTTCTCGACGTACGCGCTGCCGCCCCACGGGTCGATCGACCGGCAGGTCCCCGACTCCTGCTGGAGCAGCAGCTGGGTGTTGCGGGCGATGCGCGCCGAGAAGTCCGTCGGCAGGGCCAGCGCCTCGTCGAGGGCGTTGGTGTGCAGCGACTGGGTGTGGCCCTGGGTCGCCGCCATCGCCTCGATGCACGTACGCGTCACGTTGTTGAAGACGTCCTGCGCGGTCAGCGACCAGCCCGAGGTCTGCGAATGGGTGCGCAACGAAAGGGACTTGGGGTTCTGCGGGTCGAACTGCTTGACCAGGCGCGCCCACAGCAGGCGGGCGGCGCGCAGCTTCGCGACCTCCATGAAGAAGTTCATGCCGATCGCCCAGAAGAAGGACAGCCGCGGGGCGAAGGCGTCCACGTTCAGCCCGACCGCCTGACCGGCCCGCAGGTACTCCACGCCGTCCGCGAGCGTGTACGCGAGCTCCAGGTCGGCCGTCGCCCCGGCCTCCTGGATGTGGTACCCGGAGATCGAGATGGAGTTGTACCGGGGCATGTTCTGCGAGGTGAACGAGAAGATGTCGGAGATGATCCGCATCGACGGCTTGGGCGGGTAGATGTAGGTGTTGCGGACCATGAACTCTTTGAGGATGTCGTTCTGGATGGTCCCGGCGAGCTTGTCGGGGGAGACGCCCTGCTCCTCCGCCGCCACGATGTAGAGGGCGAGGACCGGCAGCACCGCGCCGTTCATCGTCATCGACACGGTCATCTTGTCGAGCGGAATGCCGTCGAACAGCTGGCGCATGTCGTAGATCGAGTCGATCGCCACGCCCGCCATGCCGACGTCGCCCGTCACCCGCGGATGGTCGCTGTCGTAGCCGCGGTGCGTGGGCAGGTCGAAGGCGATCGACAGCCCCTTCTGACCGGCCGCGAGGTTGCGCCGGTAGAAGGCGTTCGACTCCTCGGCCGTGGAGAACCCCGCGTACTGGCGGATGGTCCAGGGCTGGTTGACGTACATCGTCGGGTACGGGCCGCGCAGGTACGGGGCCATGCCCGGGTAGGTCCGCAGGAAGTCCAGACCCTCCAGGTCCCGGCTCGTGTACAGCGGCTGCACACCGATGCCCTCGGGGGTCTCCCACAACAGGTCGCCGGTGGCGCTCCCGGTGGACTCCTTCACCGCGGCGCGCCACAGGTCCTCCGACCCGGCCGCGGCCGGGCCGTCCAGCGGGAGGGCGGAGAAATCGGGGATGCTGCTCACAGAGCGACTCCCATCCGGTCGAGTACGGAGGACAGCACGGCGACCGCGTCGCAGCCGGCGAAGACGTACTCGTCCACGGCGTCGGCCGCGGTGCCGGGCTTGCCCGCGAGGAAGACGGTCGTCGCGCCCGCCGCACGCAGGGCCGCGGCCACGGCCTCGGCCTGCTCCTCGTACAGCGCGTCGCTGGAGCACAGCACGGCCATGCCGTCCGCGCCGCTTGCCGCGTAGGCCTCGGCCGCCGTCCGGTCGGTCACGGAAACCGGGTCGTGTACCGGCTCCACACCGCCCGCCTGGAACAGGTTCGCGGCGAAGGTGGCGCGCGCGGTGTGCGCGGACGCCGGACCCAGCGCGGCGAGGAAGATCCGCGGCCGGGCGCCGGTCGCCGCCAGATGCGCATCACTGCGGGCGCGCAGCGCCTCGTACGCCTCGTCCCGCCGGACGCGCGGCAGTCCGCCCGTCGGCGGTGCGGGAGCGGGCTCGCGCTCCAGGGGCTTCTCCGCGAGCAGCGGGAACTCGCTGACACCGGTGACGGGTTCGCGGCGCTTGGCGAGCTTCTGTGCGCGCTCGGCCCAGGTGGCGGCGAGCCGCTCGGCGACCATCCCGGAGCGCAGGGCGGCGGCCTGGCCGCCCGCCCGCTCCACCGTCTGGAAGAACTCCCAGGCGGCGTGGGCGAGTTCGTCGGTGAGCTGCTCCACGTAGTACGAGCCGCC
Organism: Streptomyces sp. NPDC044571; assembly: GCF_040647115.1. Lineage (NCBI taxonomy): Bacteria > Bacillati > Actinomycetota > Actinomycetes > Kitasatosporales > Streptomycetaceae > Streptomyces > Streptomyces sp. NPDC044571. The sequence continues at coordinate 33,063 of NZ_JBEZBN010000010.1, read as the reverse complement.
CGCCGGGTCGACGACCCGGGCCAGGTGCGACTCCTCGACAAGGATGGTGGAGGTGTTGCGGGCGATGCGGCGCGCGAAGGCGTCCGGCAGGCCCAGCTCGTGGTCGAAGGGGAGCACGGTGACCGCGTCCGCGCCGCCCACGCCCGCCGCCATGCAGGCGACGGTGGTGCGCAGCATGTTCACCCACGGGTCGCGGCGGGTCATCATCACCGGGGAGGTCACCGCGTGCTGCCGCTGGGCGCCCGCCTCCGGGGCCCCGCAGACCTGCGCGATCCGGGCCCACAGGCGGCGGGCGGCGCGGAACTTCGCGATGGTCAGGAACTGGTCGGCGGTCGCCGCGTAGCGGAACTCCAACTGGCTGAGGGCGGCTTCGAGACCGAGCCCGCCGTCGGTGAGGGCACGCAGGTACGCGACGCCCGTGGCCAGCGAGAGGCCCAGCTCCTCGGCGGCGGAGCCACCGGCCTCGTGGTAGGGCAGGGCGTCGACGGTGAGCGTGCGGATGCCGGGGTGGCCGGCGGCGACGGTCTTGGCGAGCTCGACCGCCTCGGCCAGGTCCAGGGCGGTGCCGGTACGCGCCTCGTGGCCCAGCGGGTCGGCGCCCAGGCTCGCGCGGGCCGCTCCGGCGGGCACCTCGCGCTCGGCGTACAGGCGCAGCAGGGCCCGGGCGGCCTCGGCGTATTCGGCGCCCGCGTCCAGGGACACCGGAGCCAGGTCGAGGTAGACCCCGTCGAGGGCGCGGGGGAGGGCCTCGACGGGCAGTCCGGAGCCGCCCACGCTCAGCCAGAGCGAGGTCACCCCGTTCTCCAGGTCGGCGAGGATCGCCTCGTTCACCCGTACGGGGTCGGTGCCGAGGTGCCGCTGGCGTACGTCCCAGCCGGCGGGGGAGTTGCCCGCGGGGCTGCCTCCCCGAACAAAGGGGGCGAACCCGGGGAAACCGGTGTCGGGTGCCGTCTCCGGCGCGGTGTACAGCGGGCGGGTGGTGAGCCCGTCCTGGAGCTTCGTGGACAACGCGTCTTCCGCTGCCTCGCCGGATACATCCTTGCCCGACTTGCGCAGCACGCCCTCTACCAGGCGCTGCCACTGCTCATGCGTCGCGTCAGGGAATTCGGCGGCCAGGGAGAGCCCGTCGTCAGGCAGGACCGTCATGGCTCGAATGCTAGGGGGCCGGTCTTTAGATCTACTAGCGTGACCGGATGTGATCTCGCCCTCTCAATTGAGATGGGTGGGGGCACGGAAGAGCGGATCGAGCAGCACGGCCGCGGCGGCCACCGGGAGCACGGCGGGTCCCGCGTGCGGGGAGACGATCCGGCCCTCCTGGGTGGCGGCCGCCTGGCGGATCTCTTCCAGGTAGCCCTCGTGGAGCACGCTCGACAGTTCCGAGACGACCATGACCGCCGGGTTGAACACGTCCAGGAGCAGGGCCGCGGCCCGGCCCACGGCGCGGGCGCGCTCGCGCAGCAGGCGGTCGGCGCGCGGGTCGCCGGTGGCCGCGGCGTCGACGAGCAGCGGGACGGAAGGTTCGGGCACGATGCCGCGGCGCACGGCTTCGGCGCCGAGCGCGGTGTCGGAGGCAGCCGCCTGGAGGCAGCCGGTACGCCCGCACGGGCAGGGGGTCCGCGATCCCGGGACGGGCAGGTGGGCCACGTCGCCGGCGGCCGCGCCCGGGCCCTGGTGCACCGTGCCCTCGATGCCGAAGGCGGCGTCGACGACATTGCCGATGAAGAGGTGCACCAGGCTGCTGCGGGCCTCGGGGCGGCCGAAGAGCATCTCGGCGTGGGCGACGGCGCGGGCGTGGTTGTCGACCCGGACGGCCAGCCGGAGCCGGTCGGCGAGCTCGGCGGCGAGGGGCACGTCGTGCCAGCCCAGCGCGGCGTGCCGGACCACCACCCCGTCGTGGGGGCGGACCCAGCCGCCGAGGGCCGCCCCGAGCCCGAGGAGGGGGCGGCCGTTCGCGAACTCCGCAAGGAAGGCCCCGAGTCTGGAGGCGAGAGCAGGAAGGAGGGTGTCGGGGTGGAGGTCCGCATGGGGCAGCCTGCGGCGGGCGAGGATCGCGCCGCGGAGGTCGACGAGGCTGAACGTGGAGGCGGGCACGCCGATGTGCAGGCCTGCTGCCACGGGACCGGAGACGGCGCCCGTGTTCAGGTCCAGGGGGACGAGGGGCCGGCCGGCCGTGCCGGTGCCGGCGCCCGGCGGGTCGGGCAGTTCGCGCAGCAGGCCGCCGGCGAGCAGACCGGTCGCCTGCCGTGACACCGCGGCGGGGCTCAGGCCGCAGATCCGCGCGATGCCACTGCGGGCGACGGGGCCGTGGGTGAGCACGGTCCGCAGCACGGCGGCGGCATTGGCGTCGGCGCGGCTGTCACCGGCGATGCGGGTCACGGGCTGGCTCCTGCTCGGGGGCTCGGGGGCTCGGGGGCTCGGGGGTTCTGGGGCTCGGGGGCTGGGGGCTCTGGGACTTGGGGACTCGGGGGCGTGGCGTTCCAGCCGGGCCCGTGGTCCGGCGGAGAGTGGGTCGCAGGGATTCAGGAGTCGCGCCCCCGGTCCGGTGCCGGCGCCCTACGTATTACACCGCCCCCGGCCCCCGCGCCCCGCTGCCGCCCCCGCGCGGGCTCCGCACCACGGGTCCCGGCAACGGCGCATGCCAAGGGCGTTGCGGGGACATGAAATCCGGCCACGGTTTTCGGCCGTCACGCGGCTGTCGGCAGCGTGGTGACGACAAGGAAAACCCAGCTCACGCAGGTTGCGGGGGTCAGGTCGGAGGCCTCGCAGCCGGGCATCCCGCGGGGGTTGACCAGGGTGCGGGGCGCTGACAGGCTCCGAGCCATGTCCGCGACCGAGCTCTTCCTCCCGCGGCTCCACACCCCCGGCCCCTGTACGGCGCCGGGTTCGTGTCCGGGCCGCTGTCCGGCCCCGCGCCGCGCCTGAGCGCCTGCCCCTTCCTGCACGCGCCGGCCCGGTCCCGGGCCGTCCGCCGCCGCCGGCCCGCCGCGATCCTTCTGCCGCCGTCCTGCGCCGTTCCGTCGGCTGCCGCCGGCGGTCGGCCGCCGGCCGTCCGCAGCCTTCCGGCACCCGTAGCCGGCCGTAGGGCCCTTCCGCCGGGACCGTCCGCCACCCGTTCCGCCGCCACCCGTCCGCGCCGCACCTCTGCGCATCCGCATTTCTTCCGCTGCGGAAATAAACCAGGGAGTCATCATGACCACCGCCACCCGGCAGCTCACCGTCACCCGTATCGGCGGCCGTATCGGCGCCGAGATCGAGGGAGTCCGGCTCGGCGGCGAGCTCGCCCCCGAGACCGTCGCCGAGATCCGCGCCGCCCTCCTCGCCCACAAGGTCGTCTTCTTCCGCGGCCAGGAGCACCTCGACGAGACCTCGCACGAGGCCTTCGCCCAACTCCTCGGCACGCCCGTCGCCCACCCCACCGTGCCCTCCGCCGACGGCCGCTACGCCCTCGGCATCGACTCCCACCACGGCGCCCGCGCCAACCAGTGGCACACCGACGTCACTTTCGTCCCCGCCTATCCCGCCTTCTCCGTGCTGCGCGCCGTCACCATCCCGCCGTACGGCGGCAACACCCTCTGGGCCAACACCGCCACCGCCTACGCCAACCTGCCCGAACCGCTGCGCGCCCTCGCCGACAGCCTGCGCGCCGTCCACTCCAACGAGTACGACTACGCCGCCCTCCGGCCCGACGCGCTCCCCGAGGCCCTCGCCCAGTACCGGGAGGTGTTCACCTCCACGAAGTTCCTCACCGAGCACCCGGTCGTCCGCGTCCACCCCGAGACCGGTGAACGCACCTTGCTCCTCGGCAACTTCGTGCAGCGCATCGCCGGACTCACCGGCCGCGACTCCCGCATCCTCCAGGACCTCTTCCAGGCGCACATCGAAAGCCCCGAGAACACCGTCCGCCGGCAGTGGCGGGCCGGCGACGTCGCGATCTGGGACAACCGCGCCACCCAGCACTACGGGGTCGACGACTCCGACGACCACGAGCGCACCCTGCGCCGCGTCACCGTCGACGGCGACGTCCCGGTCGGCCCCGACGGGGTGCCGTCCCGGCTGATCAGCCCCGAGGCCGTCCCGGACCCGTCCTTCGGGATCCCCTCCGGCGCTTCCACCAGCGCTTCCACCGGCGCCTGATCCGAAAGCGTCCCGTCCCTCCCTACGAAGGAGCCCCCGTGCGCACCCTGCTCGCCCTCTCCGGCAGCCCCTCCCTCCACTCCCGCACCGCGGTCGTCGCCGACCACGTGCTGCACCGCCTCTCCCATGCCGGGTTCGACACCGCCCACCTGGCTCTACGGCAGCTCCCCGCCGCCGATCTGCTCGCCGGCCGCCGGGGCGCGCCCGAGATCCGCCGGGCCCTGGAAGCCGTCGCCGAAGCCGACGGGATCGTCGTGGCGACCCCGGTCTACAAGGCCTCGTACACCGGCCTGCTCAAAGCCTTCCTCGACCTGCTCCCGCAGGACGGGCTGGCCGGCAAGACGGTGCTTCCGGTCGCCACGGGCGGCAGCCTCGCCCATGTCCTGACCCTCGACTACGCCCTGCGCCCCGTGCTCGCCGCCCTCGGCGCCCGGCACGTCACCGCCGGCCGGTTCGTCCTGGACTCGGCCGTCGAGCGCGGGAACGGCCCCGACCGGCTGCGGCCCGAGGCCGAACTCGACCTCTTCCAGGCCGTCGACGAGTTCGCCGAGGCCGTCCGGGCCCACGCCCCCGCGCCCGCTCCGGTCCCCGCTCCCGTCCCCGCCGTCCACCGCGGCGCCCTCACGACCGCCCCCTGACGACACCTCCAAGGAACCGCCATGTCCGCAGCACTCGTCCCGACCTCCACCTCCCGACGCCAGTTCCTCGCCCTGCTCGGCATCTCGGCGGCCGCGGTGAGCTGCGGCACGGCCACCGCCACCGGCGGCTCGGGCCGCCAGGTCACCACCCTCAAGTACCAGGGCTGGGTGGGCCAGGTGACCCTGCCCGAGCTCGCCGCCGATCTCGGCCTCCTCGGGAACCTCACCCTGGACTGGGTGGGCAACACCATCAGCGGCCCCCAGGACATCCAGTCCGCCGCCACCGGCCAGATCCACTTCGGCGGGGCCTTCAACGGCGCGGTCGTCAAACTCGCCGCGAGCAAGGCCCCGATCAAGGCCGTCCTCTCCTACTACGGCGTCGACGAGTCGGCGTACAGCGGCTACTACGTCCTGGAGGACAGCCCGATCCGCTCGGCCCGCGACCTGATCGACAAGAAGGTCGGCATGAACACCCTGGGCGCCCACTCCCAGGCCCTGCTCGACATCTACCTCAAGCGCAACGGCCTGTCGAAGGCCGACGCGGCCAAGGTCGAGGCCCTGGTCGTACCGCCCGTCAACACCGAGCAGGCGCTGCGTCAGAAGCAGATCGAGGTGGGCGTGCTGGGCGGCGTCCTGCGCGACAAGGCCCTGGCCACCGGCGGGATCCGCCCGCTGTTCAGCGACTTCGACCTCCTCGGCAGGTTCAGCGCCGGCACGTACGTGATGACCGAGCGCTTCATCAAGGAGAACCCGGACACCGTACGGACCTTCACCACCGGCGTGGCCAAGGCCATCGAGTGGTCCCGCACCACCCCGCGCGAGCAGGTCATCGCCCGTATGACCGAGATCATCAAGAAGCGCGGACGCAACGAGGACACGTCCACCCTCCAGTACTGGCGCTCGTACGGGGTCGCCGAGACGGGCGGCCGGATCGAGGACAAGGAGTTCCAGCTTTGGATCGACTGGCTCACCGAGCGCGGCGAGCTCAAGGCCGGCCGGCTGAAGGCGGCGGACCTCTACACCAACGCGTTCAACGGCTACGGAAAGGGCTGACCGGCGATGGCGAAGATCGTGTTCGAGTCGGTGACGAAGACCTTCCCGACCAAGGACAAGGGCAGAGGCAGAGGCAGGGGCAAGGGCGGGGCGGAGTTCACCGCACTCGACGGCATCGACCTGGAGATCGAGGCGGGCGAGTTCGTGGTGGTCGTGGGGCCCAGCGGCTGCGGGAAATCCACCCTGCTCGACCTGCTCGGCGGCCTGACCGGGCCGACCTCCGGCCGGATCCTGCTCGACGGCAGACCGGTGACCGGGCCCGGGCTGGACCGGGGCGTCGTCTTCCAGCAGTACGCGCTGCTGCCCTGGCGGACCGCGCTCGGCAACGTCGAATTCGGCCTGGAGGCCACGGGCGTACCGCGCCGTGAACGCAGTGCGCGGGCCCGGGAGTTCCTGGACCTCGTCGGCCTCACCGGCTTCGAGGACCGCCACCCGCACGAACTCTCCGGCGGCATGCGCCAGCGGGTCGCGATCGCCCGCTCGCTGGCCTACGACCCGGACGTGCTGCTCATGGACGAACCGTTCGCGGCGCTGGACGCCCAGACCCGGGAGTCCCTGCAGGACGAGCTGCTCCGCATCTGGCAGCGCACCGGCAAGACGATCGTCTTCATCACGCACGGCATCGAGGAAGCCGTGTACCTGGGGCAGCGGGTGGCCGTCATCACCTCCCGCCCCGGCCGGGTCAAGGAGGTGGTCCCCGTCGCGCTCGGAGCCCGGGGCGAGGACGTGCGTTCCACCCCGGAGTTCGCCCGCTACCGGCACGAGATCTGGACCCTGCTCCACGACGAGGTGGCGCGTGCCCGGCAACTGGAGAAGGAGCAGGTCACCGCATGAGCACCGAAACCCACACCCCGGCCGCCACCACGGCGCCGGCTTCGGCTCCGGCGCCGGTCCCGGCCGCACCGGCAGCGCAGGCCGGTGTCGTACGCCGTACCCCGCCCCGGCGCGGCGAGCCGGCCGTACGGGAGACCGCGGCGACCGCGCCCGAGCCGGTGCGCGGGCCGGCTGCGCGGACCGCGGGGGCGGCCGTGCGGTGGCTGCGCTCCGCCGCCCTGCGCTCCGCCGCCCTCCTCGCCCTGCTCCTGCTGTGGGAAGCGGCGCCCCGGCTCGGGCTCGTCGACGCCACCTTCCTCCCGCCCGTCAGCGAGGTCGCCAAGGCCTGGTGGGAACTGCTGATCGACGGGCAACTCGGCGAGCACGCCCGGGCCAGCCTCGCCCGCTCCTTCGGCGGCTTCGGCATCGCCGTGGTCCTCGCCGTCCCGCTCGGCCTGCTGATCGGCTGGTACCGCCCGGTGGCGGCGTTCCTCGGCCCGCTGCTGGAGGTGTTCCGCAACACGGCGGCCCTCGCACTGCTGCCGGTGTTCGTGCTGCTGCTCGGCATCGGCGAGACCTCGAAGGTCTCCATCGTCGTCTACGCCTGCGTCTGGCCGATCCTGCTGAACACCATCAGCGCCGTCGGCAACGCCGACCCCACGCTGGTGAAACTGGCCCGCTCCATGGACCTCTCCACCCCGCGGCTCTTCCAGAAGGTGATCCTCCCGGCGTCCGTCCCGGCGATCTTCACCGGCATCCGACTGGCCGGTGCCGTCTCGATCCTGGTCCTCGTGGCCGCCGAGATGATCGGCGCCAAGGCGGGCCTCGGCTACCTGGTCAACGCCTCGCAGTTCAACTTCGCCATCCCCCAGATGTACGCCGGCATCATCACGATCTCCGCGATCGGCGTGGCCTTCAACCAGCTCCTGGTCACGGTAGAACGCCGCCTCAGCCTCTGGCGCGTCCCCGCCTGAGCCGACCCGGCGCGCCCTGCCGCCAGGGCGCGCCGGCGGCCGGAGGCCTTCCCACGCCCCCCGACTGCCGTACGCCCGTACGGCCCGTACGAGGGGCCCGGCGGCCCGCAGCCGCCCCACACCCACCCACCCCGCGGAGCGCCCCCGCGCCAGACCCCGACCCGAGGACGAGACATGACGACCCGGACCCTCCACCTCAACGCCTTCCTCATGAACGCCGGCCACCACGACGCCGCCTGGCGCCACCCCGCGAGCAGCCCCGAGCGGGTCACCGACCTGAGGTACTTCCAGGAGCTGGCGCAGACCGCCGAGCGCGGACGGCTCGACTCCATCTTCTTCGCCGACGGGCTCGCCCTCTGGGGCAAGGCCCGCTACAACGCCCTCGGCGGCTTCGAGCCGCTCACCCTGCTGTCCGCCATCGCCGCCGTCACCGAGCACATCGGGCTCATCGCCACCGTCTCCACCACCTTCAACGAGCCGTTCCACCTCGCCCGCAAGTTCGCCTCACTCGACCACATCAGCGGCGGCCGTGCCGGCTGGAACGTCGTCACCTCCGGCACCGTCGACGAAGCCCGCAACTTCGGCCGGGAGGAGCACCTGGAGCACGGTCTGCGCTACGACCGCGCCCGCGAGTTCCTCGACGTCGCGACCAAGCTCTGGGACAGCTGGGAGGACGACGCGATCGTCCTCGACAAGGAGCGCGGCATCTACGCCGACACCGACAAGCTGCACCCCGCCGCCCACCGCGGGGAGTACTTCGGCGTCGCCGGCCCGCTGAACGTGCCCCGCTCCCCGCAGGGCCACCCCCTCCTCGTACAGGCCGGCTCCTCCGAGGACGGCAAGGAGTTCGCGGCCCAGTACGCCGAGGCGGTCTTCACCGCACAGCAGACCCTCGCCGACGGGCAGACCTTCTACAAGGACCTCAAGTCCCGCCTGGCCAAGTACGGCCGCAGCGAGGACGACCTGCTCGTGCTGCCCGGGATCGCGCCGGTCATCGGCTCCACCGAGGCCGAGGCGAAGGCCCTGGAGCAGCAGCTCACCGACCTCCAGGTGCCGGAGTACGGTCTCGCCCAGCTCTCCGGCATGCTCGGCACCGACCTCACCGGCCTCCCCCTCGACGGCCCGCTGCCCGAACTCCCGGAGGAACGGGACATCAACGGCAACAAGAGCCGCTTCACCCTCGTCGCCGAGCTCGCCCGCCGCGACGGGCTCACGCTGCGCGAACTGATCGCCCGCCTCGGCGCCGGCCGCGGCCACCGGGTCTTCGCCGGGACCCCCGAGCAGATCGCCGACCAGCTGGAGGAGTGGTTCACCGGGGGCGCCGCCGACGGCTTCAACATCATGGCGCCCGTCCTGCCCGCCGGCCTCACCGACTTCGTCGACCACGTCGTCCCGATCCTCCAGCGCCGGGGCCTGTTCCGCACCGAGTACACCGGGGCCACCCTGCGCGAGAACTACGGTCTGCCGCGCCCGGCGAACCGGTACGCGAAGGAGGCGGTGTGACGTACTCGTCGTAGGTGGCGGCCCCCGAGGCCGGCCGGGTCGCCGGGGCGGGTGCGGGGCCGCCGCTCCTCTCGTACGGGCGTACCGGCCCGCCGGCCCGCCGGCCCGGGTGGCCCCGGGACGGCGGATTGCGGCAGCACCCTGGCCGGCCGGCGCTCACACGGTGAGCACGATCTTCCCGCGGGTGCGGCCCGCGGCGCTCAGCTCCCAGGCCTTGGCGGCTTCGGCGAGCGGCAGCGCGTGCTCCACGTGGACGGTGAGCGCGCCCCGGTCGGCGAGGTCGGCCAGGAAGGCCAGGTCGGCGCTGTCCGGGCGGACCCACAGCTGGTGCGCCCCCTTGGCGGCGGCCTCGGGGTCGGCGATCGACACGACCCGGCTGCGCTCCTTGACCAGCGACTGGAGGACCTCGACGCCGCCGTCGCCGTAGAAGTCCAGGCCGGCGTCGATGCCTTCGGGGGCCAGGGCGCGGATCCGGTCCGCCATGCCCTCGCCGTACAGGACCGGTTCCGCGCCGAGGCCGCGCAGGAAGTCGTGGTTGTGGGCGCCGGCCGTTCCGATGACGCGCGCCCCGAGGGCGACGGCGATCTGCACGCCGAGGGATCCGGTGCCGCCCGCCGCGGAGTGGATGACGACGGTCTCTCCGGCTCCGGCGCCGACGCGGGTCAGGGACTGGTAGGCGGTCAGCCCCGCCAGCGGGATGCCCGCGGCCTCCTCGAAGCCGAGGGTGCGCGGCTTGCGGGCGAGTGTGCGCACGGGGGCGGAAACCAGCTCGGCGTACGTACCGAGTTCCACCCACTCCTTGCGGACGTAGCCGAACACCTCGTCGCCCACGGCGTGGTCGAAGGTGTCCGGGCCGACCGCCTCGACGACGCCGGCGACGTCCCAGCCGGGTATGACGGGGTAGCGCACTTCGAAGAGCGGATCGACGAATCCGGCGGCGATCTTCCAGTCCACCGGGTTGACACCGGCCGCCTTGACGCGGACGAGCACCTCGCCGGGGCCCACCTTGGGCCGGGGTGCGTCAACGAGTTCCAGAGCCGGGGGAGTTCCGTATGCGGTGTATGCGATGGCCTTCATGATCACCCCAACGGCGTGCGAGGGGGCGCCTATTCCTCGGGCACTCCGCCGGCCTTCCCGCAGGCCTTCCTCAGGCGGGCAGGCTGTTGCGGTGCGAGCGGCGCCGGGCCGCGCTGAACAGGGCGTGCATCTGGGCGCCGGACTGCTCGACGTCGTCCAGCGGGGAGGGGAACGGCAGGCGTACGTCGCGGTGGCCGCTGCGGTGCTCCAGGCGCAGGGTGATCCCGTACCGGTCGAGGGCGACGGGCAGCGCGCGCACCAGGGCGGGGGCGTCGGGGCGCGGGGGGACCAGGCGCAGCAGGAGGGTGACCAGTTCGGCGTGGTCGGCGAGGAGGTGGGTGAGCATCCCGGCCTCGTGCGGGGCCAGCGGGTCGGGCCGGGACGCGTCGAGCTCGTCGAGGCCGGTGTACGAGCGGCCGTCGGGGGTCTCCAGGACGGCCTGGGCGAATTCCATGCAGGTGGCGGGGGAGCCTTCGTCGGAGGTGCCGGGGGCGGCGGCTTCGGCGTGGGGGGTGAGCAGGCGGCCGAGGATCGTCACGCGGGCGCGCACCCGGTCCCGCGCGGGGGTGGGGACGAGATCGGTGAACTCCAGCCGCACGGCGGGGCGCTGCTCGCCGGCGGCGCCGGGCACCGCCGGGTGGAGGTGGAGGCGGCTCAGCGGGGCGGTGCCGTCGAGGTGGCGCACCTCGGTGCGCAGGCCGTCGGTGACGACGGTCATGGAGTGGGCGGCGGCCAGGACCGACCGGATCCGCTCGGCGGGGGTGGGGCGGAGGTCGGCGGCGGGTGTCGCGGAGGCGTCGGGGGCACCGGGCATGCGCATGCGGATCTCTCCTCGTCCGGGGGGCCGGTCGTAGTTAGGTACGACCTAATCCATCCCGTCTCCGGGGGGAACCTCGCGTCTCTCGTGTCGCTGTTGGGCTGAACGGGTGAAACGCGAGAAGATGGCGGGATGCACATGAAGCGCACGGCCGAGGCGGCCCGGTGAGCAGGTACGACGTCACGGACGAACAGTGGGAGGGGCTCGCGCAGGTGGTCCCCCTGCGCAGTCGCAACGAGTGGCCCTCCCGGGTGGACCACCGGACCATCCCCGCCGCCCCGGGGGCGTCCGCGGCGGAACAGCGGCGCTTCGTCGTGATCCGGGTCCAGGTCTTCGCCGACGCGCGGGAGGTGGCCGAGTACCTGATCGCGCAGATCCCGGTGCTGCTCGACCTCACCGGCGCGGACAGCGAAGTGGCCAAGCGCATCCTGGACTTCAGCAGCGGTGTGGTCTTCGGGCTGGGCAGCGGAATGCACCGCGTCGACCGGAACGTCTTCCTGCTCGCGCCGGTCGGGACCGAGGTCGAGGGCATCGCGGCGGCGGCCGTCCCCCGATCGTAGGAAGCTCATGGCGACGGAACGGTTCGCCGGACCCGCGCAGGGTCCGACGGCCCGTACCGTCCGCCGCATGAATCCCCCCACGCACACGCACTTACCCGAACCCCGAACAGCCACGCCCGACGGCGTCGCGGCCGATGCCGTCGTTTCCCCCGCAGCCCCACCCGGCGTTGTTGCGCCCCCCGCAACCGTGCCCGCCGCCGACGCGGCACCCGCGGCGGAGCCTGGCGACAGTGCGGTGTGCGCAGCCGAGCCTCCCGAAGTCGCACCCCCCGCGGGCGCGCCTGGCGCCCCCGCGGCTGCAGCGCTCGCTCCTGGCGGAGTTGCGGCTCACGCCGCCGCGCCCGGCGGAGGCGCGGCCCTCGGCGGCGTGCCTGCCGCAGTTGCGGAGCCTGCCGCCGGGCCCGGCGCCGTCGCGGCGCCCGCAGGTGCGTCGGCCCGCGCCGCCGTGCCCGACTCCGCGGTGGCCGCGTCCGGGGTGGGGCTTGTGGTGCCCGTGCAGGGGGGTCATCAGCGGCCTGCCGTCACCGAGTTGCGGCTCTCGGCCTTCGCCTCGCACCGGGCCGCCCGCTTCGCGCTCGGGCCCGTCACCTTCTTCACCGGGCCGAGCGGCAGCGGAAAGTCCCAGGCGCTGGCCGCCTACGAGGCCCTCTCCGCGCTCGCCTCCGGCGCCGTCCTGGAGGAGGCGTTCCCCGACGCCTCGGCATGCATCCCCGAGCGGGCCCTCCCCGACGAGGAGGGGCGGCGCGGGTTCCGGATCGGCTGCACGGTGGAGGGGCCCGCCGGGCCGGTGCGCCTGGACCTCGCCGTACAGGCCGAACCCGTCCTGCGGATCGTCGGTGAACGGCTCTCGGGCGGCGGGCAGGTCCTCCTCAGCACCGCCCTGCGCGACCCCGGCCGAAGCTCCGTCCAAGCCGCCTGGCTGACCGGCGGCAGCACCGGCGTCACCCGCGCCCCGCTGCCCGACGACCGGCTCGGGACCGCCCTGCTGCCGCTGCGCGTGGCCGGGGCCACGGCCGGGCAGCGCCAGGTCCTCGCCGCCGCCGAGCAGGTGGTGGTCGCGCTGCGCTCGGTGTTCCCCTGCGACCCGAGCCCCGAGCGGATGCGCGCCCCCGTCCCGCAGGGAGAGGGCCGGCTGCTGCGCGACTGCGCCAACCTGGCCGACGTGCTGCGCCGGACCCGCCACGAATGCGGCACCCGCCACGCCATGCTGGCCGGGGCGGCGCAGACCGGCTGCGCGGGCCCGGTGCGGGGCCTGGACGTACGGGCTCCCGTGAACGGCCCGGTCAAGGCCCTGCTCGACCGCGGTCCCGCCCGGCCCGCCACCGAACTGGGCCGGCTCGGCGCGGGCGAGCTGCGCTTCCTCGCGCTGGCGCTCGTCCTGCTGACCGGCCCCGGGGTGCTGGCCGTGGACCCGGCCGCCGAACTGCTCGCGGCCCGCCAGGCGCTGACGGTCCTCGCCGACGGCTTCGACCGCGCACTGGACCGGCGCCAGAGCGCCGAACTGCTGCGCCTCGCCCAGCTGGCCTGCGGGCGCGGCCACATCCGGTTGGTCGCGGCGGTGGGCGAGGCGTGTGCCGACACCGCGCGCGGGATCGCGGGGGTGACGGTGGTAGACCTGGGACATGAGCGACACGCATGACGAAGACGCCGTACCGGCCGCCGGGGAGCCGCACTCGGGTGCGCCGGAGCCGGTCGAGCGGCTGCACCAACTCCAGCGGCGCCTGGCCGAGTTCGCGGCGGCCCGCGGCTGGCAGCCGTACCACACGCCCAAGAACCTGGCGGTGGCACTGAGCGTCGAGGCGGCCGAACTGGTCGAAATCTTCCAGTGGCTGACCCCGGAGCAGTCGGCGAAGGTCATGGAGAAGCCGGAATCCGCCCATCGCGTGGCCGATGAGGTGGCCGATGTGCTCGCGTATCTGCTGCAATTCTGTGAGGTTCTCGGGGTGGATGTGCTGGATGCGCTCGCCGCGAAGATCGAAAGGAACGAGCTCCGCTTCCCGGTTGCGGAGACTCCGACCTCGAATCGTCACTCTTCGGAGTGATAGCGTCATCCCCAACCATGTTTGTGTCCAGAGATTTCCGAATACCCCTGGCTTTACTGGCGCATTGCCCTCACTCTGGGTAGTGGAGGGAACGGCGGATGTCGTGCGGACGGGGGACGGCATATGGATGCGGTACGGCTCATCGCGGCCGGCCGGCACGCGCTGGCACAGAGCGGGGCGGCGATGGACATCGTGGGCGAGGCGTGGCAGACCCAGGCACTCGCGCAGGGGATAGGCGGCTGGCTGGCGGTCACCGGGCCGCCGGAGTTGAGAGCGGAGGCACGGGGACTGGGTGAAGCGGGAGGCAGAGGCTGCGGCGTGCTCGACAGAGCCGCCGTGCGCGGAGAGGGCAGTGCGCCCGACTATCCGCCGAGAGCCGCGCAGCTCACGGAGGTGGCGGATGTCCGGCAGGCGCTGCTCGGGCTCCAGGTGCTGCTGGGCGAAGTGGGGATAGCCCTGGTCGGGGTGGCCTGCGGGACGGACGACGAGGGCCTGTACTGGCAGTGCATGGAGTCCATCGACGCGGCCGACGAGTCGAGCGACCGGGTCCGGGCGATCCTGCGCCGGCTGGCCGTCCGGGAACGGGGGTCCGCATCCGGAGTGGCCTGACGGGAACCGCGGGATCACGTCCCGCGTAAGACGGGGAGCCGCGGGATCACGTCCCGCGCACGACGCGGGGGCGACGGGGTCCCGTCGCGCGCGACGGGACCCGCGCGGTCACAGCGACCGGTACGTGGGGCGCTCGCTCTCGGGCGCAGGGCCGCCCGGGATCGTGGACGTGTCCGGGGTGCGGTCCGCGGAGGGCTGGGAGGCTTGGGAGGCCTGGGAGGACTGGAGGTCGGCGTCGAGCTGCGACAGGTCGGCGTTCAGCGCGGCCATCAGCTCTTCCATCTGCTGCAGCAGGCCCTTCGGCGCGCCGCCCGGGGCGGCCGCGGCCGCCCCGGGGGCCGACTCCTGGAGTAGGTGGTCGTGTGCTGCCTGTCCGGTCTGTCCAGCGTGCTCGGGCACGGACTCGTGGGACATGGCGGCCTCCTCGGCCCTGGCCCTTCCGGAGCGGAAGGGGGCGGTGGACGCACCGGCGAGGGGCCGCCGGCGCGCGGGCCGGGCGGTCCGGCTCCGTCCGAGCCAACGATCCCCATCCGGGCCGGTCACTGGCGGGGCCGGGGGCGGGCCGCCGCGTTGACGCAGATTCACCCTGCAGGGGTCGCAGAGGCAGGATGGGAGCATGGATCTCCGTATCTTCACCGAGCCCCAGCAGGGCGCGAGCTATGACACGCTCCTGGCCGTGGCCAAGGCCACCGAGGACCTCGGATTCGACGCCTTCTTCCGCTCCGACCACTACCTCCGGATGGGTTCCGCGGACGGTCTGCCCGGCCCCACCGACGCCTGGATCACCCTCGCCGGCCTCGCCCGCGAGACGCGCCGGATCCGGCTCGGCACGCTCATGACGGCCGGTACCTTCCGGCTGCCCGGCGTGCTCGCCATCCAGGTGGCACAGGTCGACCAGATGTCCGGCGGCCGCGTCGAACTGGGGCTGGGCGCAGGCTGGTTCGAGGACGAGCACAAGGCCTACGGCATCCCCTTCCCGGCCGATCGGATGGCCAGGCTGGAGGAGCAGCTGGCCATCGTCACCGGGCTGTGGGCGACCGCTCCCGGCGCCGCCTTCGACTACGTCGGCACCCACTACCGCCTGGAGAACTCCCCGGCCCTGCCCAAGCCCGCCCAGGCCAAGGTGCCCGTGCTCATCGGCGGCCACGGCGCCAAGCGCACCCCGCGCCTCGCCGCCCGCTACGCCGACGAGTTCAACATGCCGTTCGCGTCGGTCGCCGACAGTGCGCGGCAGTTCGACCGGGTCCGCCGGGCGGCCGAGGAGGCCGGGCGCAAGCCCGGCGAGCTCGTCTACTCCAACGCCCTCGTCGCGTGCGTCGGCAAGGACGACGCCGAGGTGGCCCGCCGGGCCGCCGCCATCGGCCGGGACGTGGACGAGCTCAAGGCCAACGGCCTGGCCGGCTCCCCCGCGCAGGTCGTCGAGAAGATCGGCGCCTACGAGGCCATCGGCTGCTCCCGCGTCTACCTTCAACTGCTCCATCTCGACGACCTGGACCACCTGGAGCTGATCTCGGCCCAGGTGCTGTCCCAGCTCGGCTGAGGAGGCGGGGAAACCGATGTCCCGAGCATCCGGCCCCCTCGCCGAAGCCCTCGCCCACCGGGCCGTGCTCCTGGACGGCGGCCTGAGCAACCAGCTCACCGACCAGGGATGCGACCTGTCCGGCGGCCTCTGGTCGGGCCGGGTGCTCGCCGAGCGGCCCGACCAGGTGGAGGCCGCCCACACCGCGTACGCGCAGGCCGGCGCCGAGGTGCTGATCACCGCGAGCTACCAGGTCGGGTACGAGGCCTTCGCCGCCCACGGCCTCGACCGGGCCGCGACCACCGCCCTGCTGCACCGCAGCGTCGCCCTCGCGGACCGGGCGGCGCAGGCGGCGGACCACGAGGTGTGGGTGGCCGCCTCCGTCGGCCCGTACGGGGCGGTGCTCGCGGACGGCTCCGAGTACCGCGGCCGGTACGGCCTGAGCGTGCGGGAACTGGCGGACTTCCACCGCCCCCGCGTCGAGGCCCTGCTCGCCGCGGATCCGGACGTCCTGGCCCTGGAGACCCTCCCCGACCCCGACGAGGCCGAGGCGCTGCTCACCGTCCTCGCCGAGACCGGTGCGCCCGCCTGGCTGAGCTATACGGTGGCCGGCCCCCGCACCCGCTCCGGACGGCCGCTGGCCGAGGCGTTCGCCCTCGCCGCCGACGCCCCGCAGATCATCGCGCTCGGCGTCAACTGCTGCGACCCCGCTGACGTCCTGCCCGCCCTGGAGGCCGCCGCGTCGGTGACGGCCAAACCTCTGCTGGCCTACCCCAACGACGGCTCCGTCTGGGACGCCACCACGCAGACCTGGGAGCCCCCGCCCGACCCGGCCCCCTGGCCCACGACGGCCTGGCAGCACACGGGTGCCCGTCTCATCGGCGGCTGCTGCCGCATCGGCCCACCCCACATCGCCGCACTCGCCGGGCATCTGCCGCCCGCGGGCACGGGCAGGGGAGGGTAGGGCTGCGGCGGGTACCCGGGGGAGGCCCTCCTGGGCACGGGGACGCGGTCGAACGACGTCGTTCCGCGGACGGTACAGCGCCGTGGGCACGGCGGCGGGCACTTGCCCGCATCGGGATCCCGGGCGCCGGACGGCGGCCTGACGGGCCGGGCGGCGACGGGGTAAATCCGTTGGCCCCAGGATCCGTCGACGGTCATGCTGAGCTGCATGTTCCTGACGATCTCCACCACCGGCAGCGCCGAGCGCCCGGCCACCGACCTGGGCTTCCTGCTGCACAAGCATCCCGAGAAGGCGCAGGCGTTCACCACCTCCCACGGCACGGCCCACGTGTTCTATCCCGAGGCCACCGCCGAGCGGTGCACGGCTGCGCTGCTGCTGGAGGTGGACCCGGTCGCCCTCGTGCGGCGGGGGCAGGGCAAGGGCCGGGGCGGGGCTCCCGACGCCGCGCTCGCGCAGTACGTCAACGACCGCCCGTACGCCGCCTCCTCGCTCCTCGCCGTCGCCCTCAGCGCCGTCTTCCGCAGCGCCCTGGGCGGGCAGTGCACCGCCCGGCCGGAACTGCCCGGGCAGGCCCGTCCCCTGCGGATCGAGATCCCGGTGCTGCCCGCGCGCGGCGGCGCGGAGCTGGTGCGAAGGCTGTTCGGTCCGCTCGGCTGGAACCTCGTAGAGGCCGAACCCGTACCGCTGGACGAGCAGTTCCCCGAGTGGGGCGACTCCCGGTACGTGCGGCTCACCCTGGAGGGGGAGCTGCGGCTCGCCGACGCGCTGCGCCAGCTCTACGTCCTGCTGCCCGTCCTCGACGACGCCAAGCACTACTGGGTGGCCCCCGACGAGGTGGACAAGCTGCTGCGCGCCGGAGACGGCTGGCTGGCCGCGCACCCGGAGAACGGGCTGATCACCTCCCGCTACCTGGCCCGCCACAAGCGGCTCACCCGCGACGCCCTGGAGCGCCTGGAGCTGGTCCGGCTCGCCGAAGCCGACGGCAGCGAGGTCGAGGAGCTCGACAACGCGGTCGACGAGGGCCGCGACACCGAGGAGCGGCCGGTACCGCTCGCCGTGCAGCGCCGCGAGGCGGTCCTCGCCGCGCTGCAGGCCGCCGGCGCCCGGCGCGTGCTGGACCTCGGCTGCGGCCAGGGGCAGTTGGTGCAGGCACTGCTCAAGGACCCCGCGTACACCGAGATCGTCGGCATGGACGTGTCCATGCGGGCCCTGTCCATCGCGGCCCGGCGGTTGCGACCGGAGCGGATGGGGGAGCGGCAGAGCGCGCGCGTGACGCTGTTCCAGGGCTCCCTCGCCTACACCGACAAGCGGCTGGCCGGCTACGACGCGGCCGTGCTCAGCGAGGTCATCGAGCACCTGGACCCGGCGCGGCTGCCGGGGCTGGAGTACGCGGTGTTCGGCGCGGCCCGCCCCCGCACGGTCCTCGTCACCACCCCGAACGTCGAGTACAACGTCCGCTGGGAGACCCTGCCCGCCGGACACGTCCGGCACGGCGACCACCGCTTCGAGTGGACCCGCGAGGAGTTCCGCGGCTGGGCCGGCTCCGTGGCCGCCCGCCACGGGTACGAGGTCGCCTTCGTGCCCGTCGGCGACGACGACCCCGAGGTCGGACCGCCCACCCAGATGGCCGTGTTCACCCGTGTCACCGACACCACAGCCACCCCAGGCACCCCAGCCACCACCCACACCACCGACACCCCGAAGGAGGGCGAGGCAGCATGACCACCCCCGAGAGCAAGCGCGTACTTCCCGTCACCGACCTGTCCCTCGTCGTCCTGATCGGGGCCACCGGATCGGGCAAGTCCACCTTCGCCCGCAAGCACTTCAGACCCACCGAGGTCCTCTCCTCCGACCACTGCCGGGGCCTGGTCTCCGACGACGAGAACGACCAGGGCGCCAGCAAGGATGCCTTCGACGTCCTGCACTACATCGCGGGGAAGCGTCTCGCCGCGGGCCGCCTCACGGTCATCGACGCCACCAGCGTCCAGCAGGAGGCCCGCCGCCGGCTGGTCCGGCTCGCCCGCGAGCACGACGTCCTGCCCATCGCGATCGTCCTCGACCTGCCCGAAGAGGTCTGCGCCGAGCGCAACGCGGGCCGCCCCGACCGGTCCGGGCTGCCGCGCGCGGTCATCCAGCGCCACCGGCGCGACCTGCGGCGCTCCCTGCGGGGCCTGGAGCGCGAGGGCTTCCGCAAGGTGCACGTCCTGCGCACCGTCGAGGAGGTCGAAGCCGCCGAGGTCATACGGGAGAAGCGCTTCAACGACCTCACCCACCTCACCGGCCCCTTCGACATCATCGGCGACATCCACGGGTGCTCCTCGGAACTGGAGGCCCTGCTCGCCAAGCTCGGCTACGAGGACGGCGTCCACCCCGCCGGCCGCACCGCGGTCTTCGTCGGCGACCTCGTCGACCGGGGCCCCGACAGCCCGGGCGTCCTGCGCCGGGTCATAGGCATGGTCAAGGCCGGCCACGCCCTGTGCGTGCCGGGGAACCACGAGAACAAGCTCGGCCGTTACCTCAAGGGCGCCAAGGTCCAGCGCACCCACGGCCTCGCCGAGACGATCGAGCAGCTGGAGCGGGAGCCGGAGGAGTTCGTCCAGGAGGTGCGGGAGTTCATCCGCGGCCTCGTCAGCCACTACGTGCTGGACGGCGGCAGGCTGGTGGTCTGCCACGCCGGTCTGCCCGAGAAGTACCACGGCCGCACCTCCGGCCGGGTCCGCTCGCACGCCCTGTACGGGGACACCACCGGCGAGACGGACGAGTTCGGCCTGCCCGTGCGCTACCCGTGGGCGGAGGAGTACCGAGGCAAGGCGGCCGTGGTCTACGGCCACACCCCGGTCCCGGACACGTCCTGGGTCAACAACACCATCTGCCTGGACACCGGCGCCGTCTTCGGCGGCCGGATGACCGCCCTGCGCTGGCCCGAGCGCGAACTGGTCGACGTGCCGGCCGAGAAGGTCTGGTACGAGCCCGTACGGCCGCTCGCCCCGGCGCCGCAGTCCCGCGAGCCACGCCCGCTGGACCTGGCCGACGTGCACGGGCGCCGGATCGTGGAGACCCGGCACCTGGGCAACGTCACCGTGCGCGAGGAGAACGCGGCGGCCGCCCTGGAGGTCATGAGCCGCTTCGCCGCGGACCCGCGGCTGGTGCCGTACCTGCCGCCGACCATGGCGCCCGTGGCGACCTCGGCGCTGGAGGGCTGGCTGGAGCACCCGGCCGAGGCCTTCGCCCAGTACCGCAAGGACGGCATCGCCCAGGTGGTCTGCGAGGAGAAGCACATGGGCTCCCGGGCGACGGTCCTGGTCTGCAAGGACCCGGCCGCGGCCCGCGAGCGGTTCGGCGTCGAGGGCCCGACCGGATCGGTCTACACCCGCACGGGCCGTCCCTTCTTCACCGATCCGGAGGTCACCGAGGAGGTCCTCACCCGGATCCGCTCGGCGGTCACCGAGGCCGGCCTGTGGGAGGAACTGGCCACCGACTGGCTGCTGCTCGACGGAGAACTGCTGCCGTGGTCGCTGAAGTCCACCGGTCTGCTGCGCAACCAGTACGCCGCCGTGGGCGCGGCCTCCCGCGCCGTCTTCCCGGACGCCGTCGCCGCCCTGGAGTCGGCGGCCGGCCGCGGCGTCGACACGGCCGGGCTGCTCTCCCGCCAGCGCGAGCGGGCCGCCGACGCCGCGCGCTTCACCGACGCCTACCGGCGCTACTGCTGGAGCACCGACGGGCTGGACGGCGTGCGCTTCGCGCCCTTCCAGCTGCTCGCGGCCGCCGGCCGCTCGCTGGCCGCCGTACCGCACGACGAGCAGCTGTTCTGGCTGGACCGGCTCGTCGAGGCCGACGACCCCGGCCGGCAGGCCGGCACCGGCCTGCTGCGCCGCACCCGCCGGATCCTGGTGGACACCGCCGACGAGGCCTCCGTGCGCGCCGCCACCGACTGGTGGCTGGAGCTCACGGCGGCCGGCGGCGAGGGCATGGTCGTCAAGCCGCTCCAGGCCTACGCCCGGGACGGCAGGGGCCGCCTGGTCCAGCCGGGCGTCAAGGTGCGCGGGCGCGAGTACCTGCGGATCATCTACGGCCCGGAGTACACGCGGCCGGAGCAGTTGGAGCAGCTGCGCCACCGCCACCTCGGCCACAAGCGCTCGCTCGCCCTGCGCGAGTACGCGCTGGGGCTGGAGGCGCTGGACCGGCTGGCGGCGGGGGAGCCGCTGTGGCGGGTGCACGAGGCGGTCTTCGCGGTGCTCGCCCTGGAATCGGAGCCGGTCGACCCCCGCCTGTGACGGCCGGGACCGGCGTGCCGTAAATCCCGTGCCCCCGTACGGCCCCGAATTAGGTCGTATGGGGGAACTTTCCCGGAGAACGCCCGGAAAACCACCGGCGGGATCGTTCATCCAGGGAGCGGAATGTCCGCGACCCTGGAAGGACGGAACGTCACCTATGAAGATGACCGCGCGCGGAAGCATTGCGGCGCTCATGACCTGTATGGCCGCGGCCGGCGCTGCCACCCCGGCCGTGGCCGACTCGGTGCCGGTGGGTGTCCCCCTGGACGCCGTGAAGACCACGCTGGGCGTGGACACTCCGCGCGTGGCCACCGCGGTCCCGGTACCGGTCGTCGGCGCCCCAGAGGCTCCCCGCCTCCACACCGGGGACCTGCTCCCCAGCCCTCTCCTCCCGGTGGTGCCCATCGACACCGAGCTCGGCCGGACCCTGGTCACCTCGCCGGTGCCGAACCTGCTCGGCGAACCGAGCACGGACGGCGAGGGCTCGCTGGAGGCCCCGGCGACCCACCTGGTCACCCGGACCCCGGGCGCCGTCCTGGGAGCCCCGCTGACGATGCCGAACGGCTCCAACTTCGGGATCCCGGACCTCACCGCCCCGAAGCTCGGCCTGACCGTCCCGGAGCTCATCGGCACCCCCGCGGCGCTCCTCGGCCTGCGCTGAGGCGCCCGGGACGGCGGCGGCGCGGGGGTCCGCAGGGGCTCCTGAGCCAACGCCGCATCAAAAAGCCGTCCGGTCTGCGAACGTGTACGCCATGGGATTCCATGTCGATTCCGAGACCGGGCGGCTTCGCCGCGTCATCCTCCACCGGCCCGACCTGGAGCTGAAGCGGCTCACACCGAGCAACAAGGACGCACTGCTCTTCGACGACGTGCTGTGGGTGCGCCGGGCCCGCCAGGAGCACGACGGCTTCGCGGACGTGCTCCGCGACCGGGGGGTGGAGGTCCACCTCTTCGGTGATCTGCTGTGCGAGGCCCTGGACATCCCGGAGGCGAGGCACCTCGTCCTGGGCCGGGTGTTCCACGAGAAGGAGTACGGGCCGCTCGCCACCGATCACCTGCGCGCCGTCTTCGACGGACTGCCCTCGGCCGACCTGGCCGAGGCGCTGGTCGGCGGGATGACCAAGCGCGAGTACCTGGAGCGGCACGCCGAGCCGGTGTCGGTCCGCTTCCACGCGATGGAACTGGACGACTTCCTGCTCGGGCCGCTGCCCAACCACCTTTTCACCCGCGACACCTCCGCATGGATCTACGACGGGGTGTCCATCAACGCCATGCGCTGGCCGGCCCGGCAGCGCGAGACGGTGCACTTCGAGGCGATCTACAAGCACCACCCCCTCTTCACCACCTCGGGGGCCTTCCACTACTGGTCCCAGGGCCAGGCGGACTACCCCTCGACCATCGAGGGCGGCGACGTGCTCGTCCTCGGCAACGGCGCGGTGCTCATCGGCATGAGCGAGCGGACCACGCCGCAGGCGGTGGAGATGCTGGCGCGCGGCCTGTTCGCGGCCGGGTCGGCCACCAGCATCGTGGCGCTCGACATGCCCAAGCGCCGTGCGTTCATGCACCTGGACACCGTGATGACCATGGTCGACGCAGATACGTTCACTCAGTACGCGGGACTGGGCATGCTGCGCTCCTACACGATCGAGCCGGGCTCCGGGACGCAGGAGCTCAAGGTGACCGACCATGCGCCCGAGCACATGCACCGGGCCATCGCCGCCGCCCTCGGGCTGGACGCCATCCGCGTGCTGACCGCCACCCAGGACGTGCACGCGGCGGAGCGGGAGCAGTGGGACGACGGCTGCAACGTGCTGGCCGTGGAGCCGGGGGTGGTGGTGGCGTACGAGCGGAACGTCACCACCAACACCCACCTGCGCAAGCAGGGCATCGAGGTGATCGAGATCCCGGGCAGCGAGCTCGGCCGGGGCCGGGGAGGGCCGCGGTGCATGAGCTGCCCGGTGGAGCGGGACGCCGTCTGAGGCGGCCGGCCGGGGGCGGCTGTATATCAATACAGGGGATCGTATAGAGTTCCATTATCGCCTGTCAGTACGACCCTGGAGTGTCCCCATGGCCCCCGCCCTCGCCGGCCGCAGTTTCCTCAAGGAGCTCGACTTCACCGCCGCCGAGTTCCGCGGCCTGGTCGAGCTCGCCGCCGAGCTCAAGGCGGCCAAGAAGGCCGGGACCGAGCAGCGGCGCCTCCAGGGCAGGAACATCGCGCTGATCTTCGAGAAGACCTCCACCCGCACGCGCTGCGCCTTCGAGGTCGCCGCCGCGGACCAGGGGGCGCACACCACCTATCTCGACCCGTCCGGCTCCCAGATGGGCCACAAGGAGTCGGTCAAGGACACCGCCCGCGTGCTGGGCCGGATGTTCGACGGGATCGAATACCGCGGGGACAGCCAGGAGGCCGTCGAGGCGCTCGCCGAGCACTCCGGCGTGCCCGTCTTCAACGGCCTCACCGACGACTGGCACCCCACCCAGATGCTGGCGGACGTGCTCACCATGACCGAGCACTGCGCCAAGCCGCTGGACCGGATCGCCTTCGCCTACCTCGGCGACGCCCGCTTCAACATGGGCAACTCCTACCTGGTGACCGGCGCCCTGCTCGGCATGGACGTCCGGATCGTGGCGCCCCGGACCTACTGGCCGGCCGAGCCCGTGGTGGCCGAGGCCCGCCGGCTCGCCGCCGCGAGCGGGGCCCGCATCACGCTCACCGAAGAGGTCGCCGAAGGGGTGGCGCAGGCCGACTTCGTCGCCACCGACGTGTGGGTCTCCATGGGCGAGCCCAAGGAGGTCTGGGACGAGCGGATCGCGGCCCTGGCCCCGTACGCGGTCACGATGGACGTCCTGCGCGCCACCGGCAACCCGGACGTGAAGTTCCTGCACTGCCTGCCGGCCTTCCACGACCTGGGCACCGCCGTCGGCCGCGAGATCCACGAGCGGCACGGCCTGGACTCGCTGGAGGTGACGGACGAGGTGTTCGAGTCCGCGCACTCCGTGGTCTTCGACGAGGCCGAGAACCGGCTGCACACCATCAAGGCCGTCCTCGTCGCCACGCTCGCCGACGCCGCGCCCTCGGCCGCATAGTCATGCGGGCGGGGCCGGACGGGTGGCGTCGCCGCCTCCTGTGTCGCGTTTCTGTGACGGTAGTCACTATCCAGTGATACCGTCGAGCGTGTGAGCCCCTTCATCGGTTCCACACCAGCGACCGAACGGTGGCGCCACCTGCGGGTGACCCGGCAGGACGGCGTGGCCACCGTCACCCTCGACCGCCCCGAGAAGCTGAACGCGCTCACCTTCGGCGCCTACGCCGACCTGCGCGATCTGCTCGCCGAACTCTCCCGGGAACGCTCCGTGCGCGCCCTCGTCCTCGGCGGCGAGGGGCGCGGCTTCTGCTCCGGCGGGGACGTCGACGAGATCATCGGCGCCACCCTCGCCATGGACACCGCCCAGCTCCTCGACTTCAACCGGATGACCGGACAGGTCGTGCGCGCCGTGCGCGAGTGCCCCTTCCCGGTGATCGCCGCCGTCCACGGGGTCGCGGCCGGTGCCGGTGCCG
Source organism: Streptomyces sp. NPDC044571 (assembly GCF_040647115.1). NCBI lineage: Bacteria > Bacillati > Actinomycetota > Actinomycetes > Kitasatosporales > Streptomycetaceae > Streptomyces > Streptomyces sp. NPDC044571. Next base: position 8,527 of record NZ_JBEZBN010000010.1, on the reverse strand, counting down.
TCCTCGCCCTGGCCGCCGACTTCCGCATCGCGGACCCCAGCGCCCGCTTCGCCTTCCTCTTCACCCGCGTCGGGCTCTCCGGCGGGGACATGGGCGCCGCCTACCTGCTGCCCCGGGTCGTCGGCCTCGGCCATGCCACCCGGCTCCTGATGCTCGGCGAACCCGTACGCGCCCCCGAGGCCGAGCGGATCGGCCTGCTCAGCGAGCTCACCGAGGAGGGCAAGGCCGACGTACGGGCCGCCGAACTGGCCGCGCACCTGGCCGCCGGGCCCGCCCTCGCGTACGCGCAGACCAAGGCGCTGCTGACCGCCGAACTCGACATGCCGCTCGCCGCCTCGGTCGAGCTGGACGCCAACACCCAGGCCCTGCTGATGAACGGCCAGGACTACGCGGAGTTCCACGCGGCGTTCACCGCGAAGCGGCCCCCGGAGTGGAAGGGCAGGTAGCCCATGGTGAGGGTCGCGGTGATCGGCGGGGGGCCCGGGGGACTGTACGCCGCCGCGCTGCTGGCCCGGCAGGGCCACACGGTGGAGGTCTGGGAGCGGGGCGAGCCCGAGGACACCTTCGGCTTCGGCGTGGTGCTCTCCGACGAGACCCTGGGCGGCATCGAACGCGCGGACACCGAGGTGTACGCCGCGCTCAGCGCCGAGTTCGTGCGCTGGGAGGACATCGACATCGTGCACCGCGGCCGGATGCTGACCTCCGGCGGCCACGGCTTCGCCGCGCTCGGGCGCCGTCGGCTGCTGGAGATCCTGCACGAGCGCTGCGCCGGCCTCGGGGTCGTCCTCCACTTCCGCACCCCGGCGCCGCCCGCGCAGGCCCTGGCGGCCACGTACGACCTGGTGGTGGCCGCGGACGGGGTGCACAGCGCCACCCGGGAAGACGGGGCCGCCCACTTCCGGCCCACCGTGACCGGCGGCCGCTGCCGGTACATCTGGCTGGCCGCCGACTTCCCCTTCGAGGCGTTCCGCTTCGAGATCGCGGAGACCGAGCACGGCGTCATGCAGCTGCATGCCTACCCCTACTCGGCGGACGCCTCGACCGTGATCGTGGAGATGCGCGAGGAGGTGTGGCGGGCCGCCGGCCTCGACCTGTGCGACGAGGCCGAATCCGCTGCCCGCTGCGCCAAGATCTTCAGCGAGGCCCTGCGGGGGCGCCCCCTGCACGGGAACCGCTCCGCGTGGACGCAGTTCCGCACGGTCGTCAACGAGCGGTGGTCCCACGGCAACACCGCCCTGCTCGGCGACGCGGCGCACACCGCGCACTTCTCCATCGGCTCCGGCACCAAACTGGCGGTGGAGGACGCCCTCGCGCTCGCCGAGGCGGTCGGCGCCGAGACGGCCGCCGCCGCAGCGGCCCGCGGGGCCCCGGACATCCCCGCGGCCCTGGCCGCCTACGAGGCCGCCCGACGGCCGGCGGTGGCCTCCACCCAGCGGGCGGCCGCCGCCAGCATGCGCTGGTTCGAGGAGATCGCCGGCTACCTCGGCCAGCCGGCCCGGCAGTTCGCCTTCAACCTGCTCACCCGCAGCCGCCGGGTCACCCACGACAACCTGCGGCTGCGCGACGAGCGGTTCACCCGGGCCGTCGAACGGGACTTCGGCTGCCCGGACCGGCACACCCCGCCGATGTTCACCCCCTTCCGGCTGCGCGGGCTGACCCTGCGCAACCGGGTGGTGGTCTCCCCGATGGACATGTACTCGGCGCGCGACGGGAACGGCACCCCGGGCGACTTCCACCTGGTGCACCTGGGCGCGCGGGCCCTCGGCGGGGCCGGGCTGGTGATGACCGAGATGGTCTGCGTGTCCGCGCAGGGCCGCATCACCCCCGGCTGCACCGGCCTGTACACGGCGGAGCAGGCCGCCGCCTGGACGCGCATCGCGGACTTCGTGCACACCAGCGCCCCCGGCACGGCGCTCGGCGTCCAGCTCGGCCATGCGGGCCGCAAGGGCTCGACCCGCCTGATGTGGGAGGGCATGGACGACCCCCTCCCCAAGGGCAACTGGCCGGTGGTGGCGGCCTCCGCGCTGCCGTACCGGCCCGGCGTCTCGGCCGTCCCGCGCGCGCTGACGGAGGCCGACCTGGCGCAGGTCCGCTCAGATTTCGCGGCGGCCGCCGCCCGGGCCGCGGACTGCGGCTTCGACCTGCTGGAACTGCACTGCGCGCACGGCTACCTGCTGTCCGGGTTCCTGTCCCCGCTGACCAACCACCGCACCGACGCGTACGGAGGGGACCTGGAGAACCGGCTCCGCTTCCCGCTGGAGGTCTTCGACGCCGTACGCGCCGTCTGGCCCGAGGACCGGCCGATGACGGTCCGCCTGTCGGCGGCCGACTGGGCGCCGGGCGGCACCACACCGCAGGACGCGGTGGACATCGCCGCTGCCTTCGCGGCCCACGGCGCCGACGCCATCGACGTCTCCACCGGCCAGGTCGTCGCCGACGAGAAGCCGGAGTACGGCCGCTCGTACCAGACCCCGTACGCGGACCGGATCCGCAACGCGCTCGGCGTCCCCGTCATCGCGGTCGGCGCCATCTCCTCCTGGGACGACGTGAACTCGCTGCTGCTGGCGGGCCGCGCCGACCTGTGCGCGGTCGGCCGCCCCCACCTGTACGACCCGCACTGGACCCTGCACGCGGCCGCCGACCAGTCCTACGAGGGTCCGGCCGCCCCCTGGCCCGCCCCCTACCGGGCAGGCAGCCGCAAACCCCCGACGGGCCGCGGCTGAAGCGGGGCGCTCAGACGGCGACCACCTCGGCGCGGTCCTCGACGGGGGTGTAGCCGAGGCGCAGGTAGATGCCGTTGCTGGTCGGGTTGGCCAGGTCGGTGAAGAGGAGCACCTCCTCGGCGCCGGCGGCGTACGCCGCTTCGCTCACCGCGTGCGTGACCCCGGCGGCGTACCCGCGGCCGCGGGCCGCGGGCGGGGTGTAGACGGGGCCGATGCGCGCGGCCGAGCCGATCGGGCGGGTGAACCCGGCCAGCGAGACCGGCTTACCGGCGTCCTCCCAGAGCAGCATGCCGCCGTACGAGAGGCGGTCGCGCAGGCCGGCCTCGGAGGCGGCGCCGGGCACCCCGGCCTCCCGCTTGAAGGCATCGACCCACTCCAGGAGCAGCGGGAGGTCGCGCTCGGCGGCGGGCCGGGGCCGGCCGGCCGGGGCCGGGTCGGGTGCCACCAGGCCCGCGAGCCGGTACAGCCGGGTCTCCTCGGCGATCTCGGTCGGCTTCCCCCAGGCCCGCGCCAGGGCCTCGGCGTCGGGGCGGCGGGCGTTGAAGCCGCCGACGGAGGCCAGCAGCGGCTCGTCGGCGAGGGCGGCTCCCAGCTCCCGTACCGCCTGCGGGGGCAGCGTGCCGACGAACATCGGGTGCGGCGGGGTGCACAGGAGCCCTCCGGCGACGGCGCCGTCGCCGCCGGTCCACCAGCCGAAGAAGGGCGCGTCCGGGCCGAAGGCGTGCGGGCCGCGCCGGGTGAGCGCGTCCGCCACGGTCAGGAGCACCGTGTTGACGACCGGCTCCGCGGCCACGGCGGGGCCCGCTGTATCCAGGTACGCCGCCAGATCAGGAGTGAAGGTCCACGTCATGGCTCATGGTGGCGCCGGGCCGTTCCCTCGTGCACCAGGTTTTTCCGGGGGAGCCGCCGTCGGCGGCCCCGGCACGACCCGCCCGGCGGCCCCCGCCGGAAAGACCGCCGGGGATGAGGGCGGCCGGCCCGCTACGGCTCCACGAAGCCCGCGCCCAGGTCGTGCAGGCGGGTGTGCAGTTCGGTGAAGACCGCCGCCGCGCGGTCGCCCGGCCAGTCCGCGGGCAGCAGGGCGCGCGGCAGCCCCGGGTCGGCGTAGGGGAGGCGGCGCCAGCTGTCCAGGGCGAGGAGGTAGGCGCGGTAGGCCTCTTCCGGGCTGGGGGCGGGCCCGGTCTGGAGGCCGCGCAGCACCGGCTCGTGCTGGTCGAGGAACTCCTCGTGCTGCTTGGCCAGGGAGGCCAGGTCCCACCAGCGGGCCACTGCCTCGGCGGTGGCGGCGAAGCCCAGGTGGGCGCCCCGGAACAGCTCCACGTACGGCGTCAGGTGCAGCCGGGCCAGCGTGTGGCCGGTCTCCTCGTCCAGGTGGGCCGGGGCGACCCACACGCCCGGCGCCACCGCGCCGAAGCCGAGCTTGGCGAGGCGGGAGCGCAGCAGGTGCCGCTTGTGCCGTTCCTGCTCCGGGACGGAGAACACCGCGAGCAGCCACTCCCCGGAGGGCTGCGCCGGCCCGTAGATCCGCCGGTCGCCGTCGTCCAGCAGTTGCCGGGCCTCCGCGGAGAGCTCGTACGCCGCCGAGCCGTCCCGGGCGTGAGCGGGCAGCAGGAAGCCGCGCCGCTTCAGCCGGGACACCGAGGACCGGACCGACGGGGCGTCCACGCCGGCCGCGCCCAGCAGGCGCACCAGGGCGGCCACCGGCACCGGCCCGTCGAAGGCGCGCCCGTAGGCTCCGTAGAACGTGACGATCAGTGATCGCGGGGTGTGCAGCTCTGCCACGGGTTCACTGTAGATCGCGCAGCCGGAAGCGCTGTAGCTTCCCCGTGGCCGTCCGGGGGAGCGAGGGCAGGAAGACGAAGGCCCGCGGGCATTTGTGCGGGGCGAGTTCCGCGCGCATGAAGGCGCGCATGGCCTCCTCCGTCAGGGTGGCGCCGGCCCGCGGGACCGCGTAGGCCACGACGATCTGCCCGCGTCGCTCGTCCGGGCGGCCCACCACCGCGGCCTCCGCCACGTCGGGGTGGCGCAGCAGGGCTTCCTCGACCTCGGGGCCCGCGATGTTGTAACCCGCCGAGACGATCATGTCGTCCGCCCGGGAGACGTACCGGAAGTAGCCCTCCGGGTCCCGCACGTAGGTGTCCCCGGTCAGGTTCCAGCCGTCCCGTACGTACTCCGCCTGCCGCGGATCGGCCAGGTACCGGCAGCCCACCGGCCCGCGCACGGCGAGCAGGCCCGGCTGGTTGTCGGGGACGGGGCGGCCCCGCTCGTCCACCACCCGGGCCTGCCAGCCGGGGACCACCCGGCCGGTGGTGCCGGGGCGGATGTCCTCGTCGGCGGCGGAGATGAAGATGTGCAGCAGCTCGGTCGCCCCGATGCCGTTGATGATCCGCAGTCCGGTGCGCGCGTACCAGGCCTGCCAGGTGGCCTCCGGGAGGTTCTCGCCCGCCGAGACGCAGCGGCGCAGGGCCGACAGGTCGTACGCGCCCACGTCGTACGGCCCGAGGTCGTCCAGCATCGCCCGGTACGCGGTCGGCGCGGTGAACAGCACCGTGACCCGGTGCTCGCCCAGTGCGGGCAGCAGCTGCCGCGGGCCCGCCTGCTCCAGCAGCACCGTGCACGCGCCCGCGCGCAGCGGGAAGACGACCAGCCCGCCCAGGCCGAAGGTGAAACCGAGCGGCGGGCTGCCCGCGAAGACGTCGTCGGGGCGGGGGCGCAGCACGCCGCGGCTGAAGGTGTCGGCGACCGACAGCAGGTCGCGGTGGAAGTGCATGCAGCCCTTGGGGCGGCCGGTGGTGCCCGAGGTGAAGGCGATCAGCGCCACGTCGTCGGCGGAGGTCTGCACGGCCGGGAAGGGCCGGAGGTGCCGTTCGGCCAGCCGCAAGAGGTCGTCCGGCCCCGGCCCGCCGTAGGGGGTGATCCGCAGACCCGGCACCTCGGCCTTGACCAGGTCGTCGAGGGCGCCCGTATGGCACAGCGCGTGCCCGACCCGGGCCATCCGGCACACCGTGGCCAGTTCGTGCGCCCGCTGCCGGGCCAGCACGCTGACGGCCACCGCGCCCGCCTTCATCACCGCCAGCCAGCAGGCCGCGAGCCAGGGGCCGGTGGGGCCGCGCAGCAGCACCCGGTTGCCGGGGACCACGCCGAGGTCGGCGGTGAGCGCGTGCGCGAGCCGGTCGACCCGCTCGCGCAGCTCCCCGTACGACCACACCTCGCCCGCACCGCTGCGGAAGGCCGGGCGGTCCGCTCCGAAGCGGTCGATGGTGGCGTCGAGCAGCTCCGCCCCGCAGTTGAGCCGGTCCGGATAGGCCAGCTCGGGGAGCTCGAAGAGGAGCTGCGGCCAGGCGTGCGGCGGCGGCAGGTGGTCGCGGGCAAAGGTGTCGGCGTGGGCGGAAGGCTTGAGCTCCAAGGCGGGTCGCCCCCTCGCAACGGCAGCGGTCCCCGGCTGCGGGGGACCGAAGTGGGTGGAGCCGGCCGTACGGCAGCACCCACGAGCGTATCGTGATGGTGACGGCAGTCAACAGGACGCGATAGAAGCGGGGACATTCGGATGACCGGATTCGCGCTCGGAGCGGAACAAGAGAAGTGGTGCGCGCACCTGCGCGCCCTGTCGGCCGAGCGGCTGCGGCCCCTCGCCGACCGGGGCCGGCCGGGCCGGGTCAACCGGCCGCTGCTCGCCGCGCTGGGCGAGCTCGGCCTGCTGGAGCGGGTCTTCAACGCCGGGGCCCTGGAGCTGTGTCTGCTGCGCGAATCCCTCGCCTACGGCTGTACGGAGGCGGAGACGGCGCTCGCCCTCCAGGGGCTGGGCGCCTACCCGGTGCTGCGGGCGGGCACGGAGCAGCAGCGCGAGCGCTGGCTGGCGCGGGTGCGGACGGGTCGCGCGGTGGCGGCCTTCGCGCTGAGCGAGCCGGGGGCCGGTTCGGACGCGGCGGCGCTGGCGCTGTCGGCGGTGCCGGAAGCCGGCCGCGGCGGGGGCTGGCGGCTCAGCGGCGAGAAGTGCTGGATCTCCAACGCCCCCGAGGCCGACTTCTACACCGTTTTCGCCCGTACCGGGGAGGCCGCGGGCGCCAAGGGGGTCAGCGCGTTCCTGGTCCCCGCCGACCGTCCGGGCCTGTCGGGCGAGCCCCTGGACATGCTCTCCCCGCATCCGATCGGCCGGTTGTCCTTCGACGGGGTCCCGGTCCGCCCGGAGGACCTGCTCGGCGAGGTCGGCGGCGGCTTCCGCGTCGCCATGGACACCCTGAACCTGTTCCGCCCGAGCGTGGGCGCCTTCGCCGTGGGCATGGCCCGGGCCGCGCTCGACGCCACGCTGGCGTACACGGCGGTGCGGCCCGCCTTCGGCGGGGTCCTGGGCGACCTCCAGGCGGTGGGGCACCGGGTGGCCGAGATGGCCACCCGGACCGAGGCGGCCCGGCTGCTGGTCTACGCGGCGGCCGGCGCCTACGACGCCGGAGCCCCGGACGTCCCGCGCCGCTCGGCGATGGCGAAACTGCTCGCGACGGAGACGGCCCAGTACGTGGTGGACCACGCGGTCCAGCTGCACGGCGCCGTGGCACTCCAGCGCGGCCACCTGCTGGAGCACCTCTACCGCGAAGTGAGGGCCCCGCGGATCTACGAGGGGGCGAGCGAGGTCCAGCGCGCGATCATCGCGAAGGAGCTGTACCGGTGAGTCTGGAACGCGTCAACCCGGCGGAGCTCTCCCCGCCGACCGGGTTCTCCCACGCGGTCGCCGCGAGCGGCTCGCGCCTGGTCCTGCTGGCGGGCCAGACCGCGCTCGACGCCTCGGGCAAGGTGGTCGGGGACACCCTGCCGGAGCAGTTCGAGCGCGCCCTGTCCAACCTGCTGACGGCCCTGGCCGCGTCCGGCGGCTTCCCGGCGGATCTGGCGCGGGTGACGGTCTACGCGGTCGACGTGGACGCGTACCGCACCCATGCCCGGGAACTGGGCCGGATCTGGCGCCGATTGGCGGGCCGCGACTACCCCGCCATGGCGGTCGTGGGCGTGGTCCGCCTCTGGGACGAGCCGGCGCTGGTCGAACTGGACGGTATTGCCGTCCTGGACTAGGGGTGTCCGACGGTCCCCGTGACCGCCTTTGACAGGCGGCGGGGGGAGGTGGAGTGTGGAAATGCCCCTTTTGTTACCTTGCCATCATCCTCGGAGGTGCATGATCATGCGCCGTAGGATCATTGCGGCAGCTGTTGCAGGCGCCGCAGGTGCAACGCTCGCCCTGATGCCTGTCGGCTCGGCTTTCGCCTCTTCCGCCCCGCAGAGCGCCCCGCAGAACAACAACCGGTGCTCCGACGACTGGCGGGGGAGCAACTGGTGGCGCGACTGCTGCGAGCACTCGCGCTGGTGGAACGACCACCGTCCCAGCTGGTGCTGGGACGACGTGGACGCGTGGCGCGGCGACCGCGGCGGCGACGGCCACTGGAACAACGCCGACTGGCGCCACGGCAACGATTTCTGGAACGGCAACTGGAACGACGGCCGCGGCGGCGACGGCTGGAACCACTGGAACGACGGCCGCGGCGGCGACGGCTCGAACCACTGGAACGACGGTCGCGGTGGCGACGGCTGGAATAACTGGAACGACGACTGGTCAGGCCGCCGCTAGCAGCGGCCCGGGCTGAGCGGGCCACGGCCCGCGGCCACCGTGAGCCGGCGGCCGCGGCGGCGTCGGTGGTCCGCGCGCCCTCAGCCGGCCAGCAGGGACCCCATCCACTCCTCGATGCCGTCCACCGTGCGCGGAAGGGGGGGGCGGGGGGGGGGGGGGGGGGGGGCGCGGGGCGGGGTGGGGGGGGGGGCGC